>CAZCKQ010000140.1:0-5059 GCA_964499315.1 uncultured Eubacteriales bacterium
AGGCTCAGCCAGTCGACGTGCCAGTCGGCGAAGTAGAGCGCGTTCTGCCCGCTGCCCCAGGCGATCAGGTGGACGGGGTTGTGGATACCGTTCCTGTCGACGCCGTAATGCAGAAGCGAATAGGCGTCGTATCCGATCGAGGCTTCATCGGTGTTGAGGCCCGTTGGTATGTTGCCGAATGAATATATCCTTGCCGCAAGCCCGATGACGGTGAATATGATGAAGATTATACGGCCGGTATTCAGCCAGGGTTCCTTTTTATGATTCATGGAACCTCCGCGTTTTGTTTTAGCAGCGACAGTTTTATTACATAAATCAATATCAGCAGATTAATGAACGATACCAAGAGGAGGATGGGGTCGTCGGGAGGTACATGAGGGGACCCCAAAGCCAGCACCCTGTGCAGAACGATGTGGACGTTGACGAAGATGGTCGCGGTCGCCGCGGCATAGACGCCGAGGATCTTTCTGCTGCCGGTGTATGCGGCCAGCAGCAGCGCCAGCGCGATGACAGGGTACATATATCTTTCATGCATCCTTGATGAAAGCATAAACACTCCGACGTTAAGCAATATTGCAATAAATACGGGATTCACACGTTTTTTGGCCTTGAAATAAATCAGCGCCGAAAACGCCAGTATGAGGGCGTCGAATATCAATCCCCATTTATTATAATTGAGAAACAGGAAGCTTGAGGAGTCGTCCTTAAGATTGGCGCCGAGAAGGGCGAACAGGCTGAAGGCGTTCAAAGACGCCGAGGTATATGTGGAAGCCGTTTTCATATACAGATTGATTATCCACAGCGGATCCTGGCCCGGAGAAAAAGGCAGTATTATGACCAACAGCGTTATAACCGAATAGATCGCCGATAACGCCCACATCTTCACGTCCTTTTTGCGGATAAGCTCATACAGGAGGATTGGCAGGAAAAACACCGCCTGCGGTTTCATCAGCACGGCGCAGGTCATCACGATCGAAGCGAGGTCCAATCTGCCTTTTATCATCAATATGAAAGCCAATACCAGAAATGCGGTGAAAAATGAATCCATCATGCCCCATACGGACGTCTCGAGGATCGATGCCGGATTAAACGCGAACGCGCCTGCGATGAACAATGCGGTCAATGCGCCTGTCTTTTTCGACGCGACTCTATAAAGCATATATGAAATGGCGGCGTCGGCAAAGATCGATGGGAGTTTGACAAGCAGCGTGAAATCAACGCCGGGTATCTGCAGCTTGGCCAGTTTGCCCACTATAAAGAGGATATACAGATAAAACGGGGGATAGTCGCAGAACATCCCGCTGGTGTAGAAACCGGGGAGGTCGTTGGCGACGGCTGACGCCCATCCTTTGAAGCAGGCCATGTCGGTCGGGAACCCTTCCACCCAGTTGGCCAGCGCCACTCTGACGAATACGGCCAGAGAAAGGATGATGGCCATATATAAGTTGTCGTTCCTGACAAGCAGATCTTTCTTTTTTATCCTGCGGAATTTGGCGTAGACCGCGAAAATCAAAATGAAGTATATGGCGCAATAAATCACCATCTGGTTTGCGTACGGGCTGCCCTGTTTATTCTGGCTGCCTTGGCTGCCCTGTTTGCCCTGGCTGCTGTCTTCGCTGTATAGGTTCACGGCGGTTACGCTTTCGGGGAGGCTGTCGATCTTTTGTACGCCTGCATCGTCAAACCAGGCTTTGCCGGTATTTGTGCTGCCGTATCCTCCGAGTCCTAAGGTAAGCGTAAATGAAGACTGGCCTTTGCGTGTTTTGCCGTAAAGCTCGATATATTCCCAACCTGCCGACGTACCCCTGACGTCTTTTGATGCAGCCAAAAGTCCGGCTATTGAGATATTCGCTCCTTTATTGTCGGGACCGACGCCTTCGGTCTTCACCCAGCATGACAATTTGTAATACGAATCGCCCTGTACCGGCACGTCTTGCAGAAGCCTTGCGTCGTTGGGGGTGTTGTTGGTAATCATGATGCTTGCCGAACCTGAATGGCTCTGTGCGCTGTCCGGTTTTATCTCTGTCACTCCCGGGTTCTTGTCCCAAATATATGTATCCCAATTGCTCATGTTTGCGCCCGAATCGTCCTCAAAGCTGTGATTGACGACTATGTTGCCGTCGGTTGCGGCGGCACCTGCGGCAGCATCCGCGGCGGCAGTGCCTGTGAATGCAAAGCCGAAACTGAGAACCAGCGCAAAGCATATGAGAAATATTGTTTTCATCTTATTCAATTTCAATATCATCTTCAATATCATCATCAAAGAAACCGTTTTTGCCGTCAACGTCAATGCCGGCTTGGCCTTTCTTCAAGAAATAAAGCGCCGCCCCCGAAAGCAATACTGAAGCAATGACAAGACAGGCGAGGTACAGCGCGTTCCTTTCCCTGACCGTGGATTCGTCTTCGTTTGGAGATGGATTGTTCTCATGGGAGTTGCCGTTTGCGTCGTTCATATCCCCAATTAATGCGACGATCGATCCCTGCGGGATCTCATTCACGACTTCGACCGACACATCGTCAAAATATGCCGTCCCTGTGCAAAGGCTGCTGTAGCCGCCGATACCGACCGTGATATTCATATCGCGCCTGCCGGTCCCGACCTTGACATACATCTCGGTATATTGCCATTCGCCGTTCGTATCGCCGATCTTCCTTGTCGTCTCGAGCTGGTTTCCGATGGACAGGACAGCGCCTGCGCCCTGTTCGCCGATACCGGAGGCCATTATCCAGCAGGAAACCTTGTAATTGGTGTTCTCCTTGATTTTGAAGTTTTGGACGAATCTTGAATCATTCTCGGAATTATTGACTATTTTGGCGCTTTTTTTACCCGAATGAGCCTGCTCGTCGGTTATGGAAAATTCTGAAACACCGGAATCGGTGTTATAGGACGTCTGGTCCCATCCTATAGCCTTCCCGGATGGCTCGACCTCTTCGAATGACGGATTTACGAGCGATTCCGCGGCATATGCGGGAGCAGCCGGTATTATGGCGGTCACGGCGGTTAAAACGGTCACGGTGGTCACTGCGGTTATGGCGGCCAGGAAGACAAGTATCGCGGCCAATATTTTTTTGCTTACCGATGATTTGGCTGACATTTCCGCTTTATGGCACCGTCCTTTTTTGTTTTATCATTGTCTTATAAATCTGCGTATTCTCGCCTTTATTATCAAATACCAGCTCGAAAGCCGACCTGAACAAATCTTCATTGACCTTGTATTCCTGAGATTGCCTTACTTTGGCGTCAATTACGACATAGGAGATGCCGTGCTCCTTTACCAGCCTTTTGAGATCGTCCACGGAGGCAGTCCCGTATATCTGCCGTACAATACGCTGCCTTTCATCAGTCGCATAGCCGGCTGACCATGCAAAATACGACCAGCCGTTGAAGATCTTCCTTCCGGCAAGCAGGATCGGATGTGTAACAAAAGCTTCGGTGAGAAATATCTCATTTGGATCGGTGTTGTCCCGCACCCATATCTTGAGCGGGTCTTCGGTATTGATGGCAAGGCTTGTCTTGTCGAGGTTGTTGAGCGATGAAAAATCCTTAACGCCTGTCGCTACCATGGCGATGATCATAACCGCGGCGATGGTTCCGGTTTTCCAGTTTTTCCTGGAAAAAAGGGCGGTTATGAATTGCGCGGCGAATATGTTCATGAGGATGACGGTCACGAATACGTATTTATGGTTGACCACCAGGTCGGGAGTGAGCTGCAGCGTATTTGCCACGATGAATGGCGTAAAAAACGCGAGCGCCAGCCATCTGTCGCTCCTTCTTATGATAAAGAGCGCAGCTATTACGATAAAGGGCAAAATTCCCAGCAATTCCGCGTAATATGCCGCGACTCCCGCAATGCTGCGGTCGGGAGCCACAAACCCCCATACCAATCTCGGTTGTATCGAACCGCTTGCAGGACCTAAAAAGAATAGTGTCTGCAAATATGAAAGTACCGCCGTAAGCACGGCGATAATAAGGAATTCCAGCCTGTGCCTGGACAATAAGGCCATTATGAAGAGTATCGGAAGCGTTGCGATAACGACCGCCCCGTTCCAGAACGTCGTAAGGCCGAAGATGACTCCAAGGACGACAGCCCTCGGTATGTTTTCGGGGATCCATGCGCCGGGAGAAAGGATGAACGCCCGGACGCTGCCTCCAATAATACCGCCATCGTCCGGAGAGCGGCTGTCCCTCTGACCGTTGTCCCCGTCCCCGTTTGCGCCGGCGAACATCTTCCTGAATAAAGGATATATCGATATCAATAAGATAAGCATGATTCCGAGGCCGAAACTGAAATGCCTCTGGTTGATGAAGGTTTTCTGGGCCCAGAGCCCCCATTCCTCATAAGGGGTGTTGCCGATGTGTATAGCGCTGTTTAGAAAGTCAGTTATAAGGCTGGATATCGGGCCGTGGTTGAAGGCGTATATGAAAAAGGCGAATGAACTCCTGAAGACGAAGAACGCGCCCGTCAGGACGCCTGCGATTTTTTTGCCTGTGATGACCACTGCGAACGAATACAACAGCATCAGGAATGCGACCATGGACAATATGCTTGGGAGATTGTATGCCCAATCGATCCTCAAACCCAGGAATTCCAGGTTGCCTGCAAGGAACTGGAACATAAAATGATATTTGATAGTGCCGTCCGCAAAGTGCGGATATTCGGTGGGGAAGTTGGAACCAAGCGAAAATGACCGTATCATCGCGAGATGCGGGCCGAAGTCGCTGTATACCGAATAACCGACCAACATGCTTGTGCCTGTGATCCTGAACGAATGGAATATCATATATGAAAAGAGCGCTGTAACGACGAGTATGTATAATGCCTCGACCCAATGCCGCCTGACTGCGCCCGTCAACCAATTTTTCGACCAATCCTTAAACCAATCCTTCGACACATACGCACGGATAAGAGGAATGCCCTGTTTTATACGCGTAAACAAGCCATACTTTATAAACAGTATGGATGTTAATGTCAATACTATGGCGAATGAAGCGATATTACCGGCAATCAGCGGTTTGGGCATTGAGCGGAACAGGTATGCGACAATATATGTCAGCCAG
>CAZCKQ010000141.1:0-5043 GCA_964499315.1 uncultured Eubacteriales bacterium
ACGCTCTGCCATAGTTTCTATTTCCCATACTGCATATGTCTTATCCATATTATCGAGTAACCGTTTAAATCCTCTTGATTTACCTGCGGATTTATCCTTTGCAGACAATTTGTTTCGCCTCCTGCTGTTCATGAAGATATGAATCCCGTCCGTATAGTTTTTCAAGAATGAATCCTCCGTTGCCGCTGCCGTCCATGCCGCTGCCGCCGTCGCTCCTGTAAATGCCTTTGACCCTCAAAATCTCGGTCACTTTGAAATCCTTCAGATAAACAATGATATCTATGCATCTGGCCATAATTTCCTTGATCGTTGTTTCGCTTTCGCCGATGTTGGCATCCTTACTTAGAGTGAGAAGCCTTGCAAGGCTATCCGCAGCGCTTTCTGAATGAGTGGTGGCCAATCCCCTGTGACCTGAGAACGCGGCTTTGAGAAATTCCCATGCTTCATCGCCTGTTATTTCACCGACGCAATAGGTATCCAGAGACATCGTCAGTCCGTCTCTCACCAGTTCTCTCAATGTGACCGGCCTTCCTCCCTCATTGGATTTCTTGATCTTCTGCTCGATGCAATACGGCTTTTCCGGAAAAATCTCAGCTTCTGTTTCAGTGATCAGTACCCTTTCCATCTCCGGCAATGCATTAATAAAAGCCCTGAGGAGCGTGGTCTTGCCGGCTGCACCCTTACCACAGAAAAGGACGGTCGCTTCGGACGATACGATTTGCTTCAGAAGCGACGCCGATTCCCGGTCGAGCATGCCCAATCCCGTCAAATCATCCAGAGTGTAGCTATTCCTGCGATGCTTCCTTATACTGATTGTAGGACCGGTCAGGTTTCTGGGCCTGATGGAGAGGTTTATCCTCAGGTGCAGTTTCTCATCCGTAACCCTGCAATGGCTGTCGTTTTCATTCAGTATGCCTTCATTTCTGATCGCAATGATCTTGCAATAGTTCTCAAAGGATTTTTCGCTGCCGAAATCAACAGGCACCCTATATCTTTTACCGTTCTTTTTTACAGCGAATTCGTTGTATTTCGTCCCGTCGATATCCGAAATGTCTTCGTCTTCCACATACTGCTGCAATATCCCGTAGCCGAAAAGGCTGTCGAGCACCATTTTTATCATAATTCGCCTGGGAAGCCCGCAATACAGGCCATTGGCATCAAGGATCCTCGTAAGCGCCTTTTCAAGGGCCGAAGACTCGCAAAGGCCTTTTGCGACTTCAGCGACAAGGCGGGGAGATTCTTTCAGAACCTCATTGATCAGGAATTGCAGCGCCTCGCTGTATCCGGGCTTTCCTGAAAAAGCGGCATTATCCTCCATGACCATTTGATGATGGGTACTGATCAACGGCAAGCCGATTCCTCCTTCGATAAGGCCTTAAATCCGATTTTCTTCAGGATGGCCATATATTCCTTGACGGTCCTCTTGTCCATATTCCTGGCAAAACAGGCCTTCCCATTCCTTGACACTACTCTTTCCTTGCTGTAGCTGATAATTCCGGCTAGTTTGCCATCAGTGGCGTCATTCACGCTGAATGGGTCAAGGTGACATGCCGCGTCGTATTCATACAGCACGAACCTGGCCTTACTGCAGGGAATTTTCTGCTTGGTTTCCAGGAACGAAAGATATGCGCAATACTCCATTACGGAAATGTAATTTGAGTTCAGCGGTATTATATTTATTTCTGATCTGAGAAGGGCTAAGACCGTAAAGGAATCATAAATGAATTTCCCGACTGACATTATCAATATGTCGAATACCTTGCAGGCATCATCACACAAGCGTTTGATCGCGGAATCCTCAAAATACTCGTAATTCTCCAGCTTGCTGCTGCATGTCAGAATATGCAGGTTCTTCAGGTCGTTTCTTTTAACGCAGCAAAGCTCAAGAGATGAAGGATCACAATCACCTCTAGAAACGGCCTGGGTATAAAAATCCAGACCGGAATCACCGGATACCGGCCTCAAGCCGTTGATGTCATACGGGCTGTGCGGCACATCAAGGTAGAATTCCGCACCGGGACAAAAGAGATCAAGGTCTGCAAGCAGTACTTTGTTATCACTGTATTTAGCAATGACATACGCGATTTCGCAGGCAAATTCCGTGTTGCCCCAGACTGTTATGATCCTGCCGCCTGCAACCTCATCATCACCGGCGTCGCTTGCGCATAAAGCGCCGTAGCCTTCAAGCGTTCGTTCCGAACGCCTGCCGGTCAGCGTTTTTATCTCCGCAGCGGCTTCCGCGGCTGTTTTATAACGCTCTCCGGGCGCATTTCTGGTGCATTTGCAGATGATGTTCATGAATTCAGGTGATGCTGCTTTACCAGGCTCTCTGACAAATACAGCTCCGGCTTGGATTGCGCTTGGAAAATCATTACACGCGCCGTAGCTTTCGCCCGTCAGCAGGTAATGTAGTGTGACTCCCAGGCTATAGATATCGGTCGCCGGCGTGGACGGGACTCCGTAATACTGCTCCGGAGCCGCAAATCCTTTTGTCCCGAGGTACACGGTATCATGCCTCCTTTCTTCCGTCCACAGCCTTGATGCGCCGAAATCTATCAGCTTGATCCCGCCGTCTTCCGACAGCAGTATATTGGAGGGCTTCAGGTCGCAATATATTATCGGATCGGGCCTGACAGAATGAAGGTATGACAGGACGCCGCATATTTGAACGGCCCATTCCGCGGCAGTGGCCTCGCTTACCGTGCCCCTGTCCCTTATATATTTTTCCAGTGATATCCCTTTGAAATACTCTATTATGAGGTAGTACGCCCCGTCGTCCTCCCTTATATCAAGTAATTCCGGGATCGAAGGATGATGTGCCTTCCTCAGGATCGATGCCTCATGTAACAGGCAATCGACATAAGGGCTGTCTTTACCTGTTGTTTTAACAACGACAACCCTGCCGTCGTCTTCCCTCTTTGCCAGATATGCCGTACTCATACTGCTTCTGCCGAGTACTTCAATTGTTTTGAATTCTGATTTACTGTATCTTTCAAGCGACATAATGCCTAATAACCCCATAGTTGGTATTAATATCCAAACAGCATATTAATAATAACATGTACTGCTGGTAATGTCCATATATTTCTGTAAAAAATTAGGATGGTCTTATTAAAGGTTGTTTTTAGCCTTTACAATACATTGGATTAAAAATATAATGAATATAAGCGTTAAACCAATTGGGGTGAAAAACGTGCGCATCAGCAATGTCGTATATGTAAGCAGAAGGAGAAGGTTCCCATCAAGGATTTTTCCGGTACTGCTCGTAATCGTCATAGCGGTAGTATTATTAATACTTGCAATATCCGCATTCAACGCATTAAACCTCACACACCCGTCAAGGACGCCGATTGATTCGAATCCTGCGGCGGGTTCCGATTATAAGGATATACAGTTCCGCAATGACATTCTTGACTATGAATTAAAAGGATGGTTCTTCCCCTCAAAACAAAATAAGGCAAATATAATATTGGTCCACGGATATGGGTTAAATAGGCTGCAGTTCGGCAAAAACACTTTCACCCTGATCGGATCCCTGCAGGATGCAGGTTATAACGTACTGGCTTTCGACCTCCGCTATTCCGGACAATCTGAAGGTGATTATGTCTCGCTCGGGTATTATGAGAAGGTCGATATCATCAGCGCTGTTCAATGGCTGAATAAGGAGCATCCTGGCAAAACCGCGCTTTTGGGGTACTCAACCGGCGCTACTGCAGTGATACTGGCGGCTGCCGAAAGCAAAGACATTAGCGCGCTGGTCGTTGACACGCCATTTTCGGATCTAAGGTCATTCATGAACAGACACCTGTCCAAATGGAGTTCCTTGCCTTCCTTCCCTTTTAGCAGGACCATCGTTTTTTTCATGGAGGTATTCTGCAGGATGGATGCCTCAAAAATCAGTCCGGCCAATATGCTCTACAGTATCAAACCCAAGCCGGTCCTTTTCATTCATAGCCAAAACGACAGTTCAATTCCTCTTGAAGACAATTCCGATATGTATGATTCCTACCTGAAGCTATCCGATGGAGCATCAGAGACATGGATCACTGGCAGCGGCGGCCATGCAGGCAGCTACAACGCCGATCCTGCCGTATACACAAAAAAGATAATTGAGTTTTTTGATAAGCAATTGGATACGTAATAGGGGCGTCGGCATTACTATAAGCCGATGCCTTACTATAAACCAAAGCCTGCGCGACCGGACGCTACCCCTATGGCGCATACGCCGGCAGCGCCGGCTTCCTTTAAAACCCGCGCGCATTCTTCAAGCGTACTGCCTGTAGTGATGATGTCATCGACGAGCAGGACACATCTGCCTTTTACTGAATCGGCGTCAATGGCCTTAAACGCGTTCTCTATATTGATTGATCTCTCGTACCTGTTGAGCTTGCTCTGGCTCTTAGTATCGATATGTCTGATCAGCGTATTCTTATCGACCTGCATATTAAGCAGATGCCCCAATTCTTTTGCGATTAGATAAGCCTGGTTGTATCCTCTTGATAGCTCTCTCTTCTTATGCAACGGCACCGGGATTATGACATCGAACGGATACCCTGTTTTGAAAGCGTCCGAGAGCACGTTCGACATCTTGGAGGCATATGCCCTGCAGAATGACGACCTGTTGCCGAATTTATAACGATGCAGTGATTTCCTCACTGCGCCTTCATACCTGAAGAGGCTGAATACGCGATCGATACCGTTCAGCCCCCGGATCCTGCATGCCCGGTTACTGCATGTATTGTATATGAATTCACACGATCGGCAAATATCAGCCGGTGTTACCCCCAATGGAATAATTTTGCCGCAAAACACACAATGCGCCGGATAAATCACCTTTATTGCATGGCGCAACAATTCTAACGTTTTGTTCATTAATAACAATTATACCATTATATGTCAGAGATTACCAGTTAATTCAGGAAGTGCATCGTACTATTAATATCGCGGGAGTCGACTGTCTCGATAAATGGCATGGTATTCTTTATACGGCTGAGTATATCGGAGGTCTTATCACGCGAACCCGCGTCATAAAAATACACAACG
>CAZCKQ010000142.1:0-5016 GCA_964499315.1 uncultured Eubacteriales bacterium
GAGGTACTGGATGGCCTGGAAGGCAGGCCGGCCGGTCGGTCGCATCGCGGGCATCATCAACGACAGGTATCTGGAAATGTGGAACAATAAGGACATAAGATTCGGCTGGGTGGATTTCATCGATGATGAGGAAGGCTCCAAAGCGCTCTTTGACACGGTCGAAGGTTGGGCTAAGGAGAGAGGTTTGGAAGGGATACACGGGCCGCTCGGTTTCTGTGACCTGGATAAAGAAGGCATGCTCGTGGAAGGATTCGACGAACCGGGCATGATGATCACTTATTATAATTATCCGTATTACCCGGCGCATCTGGAGAAACTCGGTTACGGCAAAGACGTGGACTGGGTGGAATACCAGCTTTTCAAGCCGGAGGCGATACCTGAAAGACTGCTTAAAATTGCGGATGTGGCCAAAAAGAGGCTCAAACTCGACATCATCGCGTGCAAGAAGAGCAAGCAGCTGCTAAAATACGCAAAGGACCTGTTCAAGCTTTTAAATGAGGCTTATAAAGACTTGTACGGCGTGGTTGCGCTTTCCGACAAGCAGATGGACGCTTATACAAAGCAGTATTTCAGTTTCATAAATCCGGATTATGTGCGGTTTGCGCTCGACGCCGAAGGTAAGATGGCCGGTTTCGCCTTAGCAATGCCTTCACTGGCCAAAGCGCTGCAGAAATGCAATGGCAGGATCCTGCCCTTTGGCTTTATACCGCTTTTGAAGGCGCTCAAAAAAGGCGATGCGCTCGATCTGCTGCTTATCGCCGTACGCCCTGATATGCAAGGTAAGGGTATAAATGCCATCATGCTTTCGGAAATAGTCAAGATGTGCTTTGATAATAATATTAAGTTGGCCGAGACAGGCCCCGAGCTGGAGACGAATACCAAGGTGCAGGAGCTGTGGAAGTTTTTTGAAACCAGGCAGCACAAGCGGAGAAGGTGCTTCTTCAAAAGCCTGGCTTGATGACGGGTTTGCCCTCGACGAACCATCGTCCGTCCTCGAGCCAGATGTAAGTCTGCTTCCCGTTGATCCTGCAGGTGTACCTGAAACCCTGGCCGCCGGCTTTGAGCGATGCCGCGCGCCTGACGTCGATGACCCTGTCTACGTCGTATCTGGCTCCGTCTTTCCATATCACTGTGAGGGGCCGCTTCTCGCCTTCCTTCGTATATTTGACTATGACGTCCACATAAACCTTTTCCATATGATTTCCCATATGACTTTCCATATGACAACAATCCCTACCTGAAGTATGATACAGGGTGGATGATGTTTTCCTCGACCGGGTTGGCATTCAGCGCCCTGTCTTTCAGCAGCAGGCCTTTTTGCACCGAATAGTGCCCGAAGCGCGATCTTATCGCATCGATGCTGGTTTCGAGCAGTTCCAGCTTTATCCTCGCGTCGTCGCCGAAGATGGGGGCCTGGATATATCCGTCGGATGCGATGAGGTTGGTCACCCTGACGCCTACCGACCTGATGTTTTTGGACCAGTCCCAGTTCTGTCTGAAGATTTCGAACGCCTTTGACGCTATCTCCGAGGATATGTTTGTAAATAACCCCAGTTGGCCCTGTCTTTCGATGAACTCAAGCTCATTGTCCCTCACATATATCTGCACGGTCCTTCCCTTGAAATGGTGTCTCCGGAGCCTCGTCGCCACGCTGTCGGCAAGTACGTGCAGCAATATCCTGACGTCTTCGTCGCATGTCAGGTCGCGCGGCGTCGTCAGCGAGTTGCCGATACCCTTTATTACAGGTTCGTCGTTGGTCTTCAGCACCGGCGTCGCGTCATAACCGTTGGCGAATACCCACAGCGTTTCTCCCCATTTCCCGAATTTGCCCGTAAGGAGTTTGAGAGGGGCTTCGGCAAGATCGCCGATGGTGAGTATCCCCATATTGTTGAGTTTGCGCCTTGTGGAGCGTCCTACGTACAGCAGGTCCTGGACCGGAAGCCCGAAGGTCTTTTCTCTGTAATTGCTCCGGTCAATTACCGTGATGGCGTCAGGTTTTTTAAGGTCTGATGCAAGCTTGGCGAAGATTTTATTGTAGCTGACTCCTATGGAAGTGGTGATGCCAAGCTCGTTCCTGACCCTTTCCCTGATTTCGGCGGCGATACTGAAGCCGTCCCCGAAAAGACCGGCGCTCCTCGTCACATCAAGCCAGCTTTCATCTATACCGAAAGGTTCCACGCAGTCGGTATAGTCTTTGTAGATCCGGCGCGCTTCATTGGAGAACTTCAGGTAAAGCGCATAGTTGGGATGCACGACCACAAGCCCGGGGCATTTGCTCTTTGCCTGCCATATGGCCTCTCCGGTCTTCACTCCTGCCTTCTTGGCGATATTATTTTTTGCCAGGACAATACCGTGACGCGTCGACTGCGAACCGCATACCGCAACAGGTCTATCCCTGATTTCGGGGCGGTAGAGGCATTCGACGCTGGCGTAAAAACTATTCAGGTCGCTGTGCAGTATCACCTTTTCAACAAAACCTGCGGACAGGTAAATCACCTCGCGAGCACTTCGAACATATGTTCGGTTATTATATTATATGACTAAAACTACAGTTTGTAAACGGGGAAAATAACTGGTATAATCTGTTATCATGACCTTTTAAAATGGAGGCTGGAAATTATGTCAGACAAGAATGAATTGAAATTGAACCCACCTGTCAACAGACTCAAGGGGACTCTTCCGAAGGTCGGCATAAGGCCGGCGATAGACGGAAGACGCAAAGGCATAAGGGAATCCCTCGAAAATCAGACCATGAGCCTCGCCAAGGCGGCTGCCGATCTGATAAGCAAGAACCTGAAGCACACCAACGGCATGCCTGTCGAGTGCGTCATTGCCGATACATGCATAGGCGGTGTTGCAGAGGCGGCCATGGCCGCTGAGAAATTCGCGAGGGAAGGCGTGGGCGTGTCTCTTACCGTTTCTCCTTGCTGGTGTTACGGCTCTGAAACGATGGATATGGATCCCTTCATTCCCAAAGCTGTATGGGGAATCAACGGGACCGAGCGTCCCGGGGCCGTCTATCTTGCCGCTGTACTTGCAGCCCACAACCAGAAGGGTCTTCCTGCGTTTTCGATATATGGCAGGGACGTGAAGGATGCAGGCGACACTTCGATACCCGAAGATGTCGCAAAAAAGATATTGACTTTCGTAAAGGCCGGTATTGCCGCTTCGACCATGCGCGGCAAATCATACCTTTCAATGGGATCGGTATCGATGGGGATAGCCGGTTCCATAATAAATGAAGAATTCTTCCAGAAGTATCTTGGTATGAGGAACGAATATATCGACCTGTCGGAATTTATAAGGCGTATCGACGAGGGTATATTCGACCCGGTTGAATATGAACGCGCCATTAAATGGGTTAAGAAATATTGCAAGGAAGGCGAGGATATAAATCCTCCCGAAATAAGGCAGAGCCGTCAGCGCAAGGATTCCAACTGGGAGTTCGTCGTCAAGATGGCGATGATAGCCCGCGACCTGATGATAGGCAACCCGCGTCTGGCCGAGATCGGGTTCGGCGAAGAGGCGCTTGGGCACAATGCCATTGCTTCCGGATTCCAGGGACAGAGACAGTGGACCGATCATTTCCCGAACGGAGACTTTCTTGAGGCTATACTCTGCAGTTCATTCGACTGGAACGGCATAAGGGAGCCTTTCATAGTCGCGACCGAGGACGACAGCCTGAACGGTGCGTCCATGCTTTTGGGATTTCTGCTGACAAATACGGCGCAGGTTTTTGCGGATGTAAGGACATATTGGAGTCCTGAGGCGGTGAAGCGTGTATCCGGCAAATATCCTCAGGGAATCGCCGAGAATGGATTCATACATCTGCTTAATTCAGGTGCTGCGGCCCTTGACGGGAGTGGCAGACAATCAATAAATGGAAAACCGGCAATGAAGCCGTATTGGGAAATTACTCCCGACGAGGCTGCCGCGTGCCTGGACGCTACAAGCTGGAGGCCTGCCGATGTCCCGTATTTCCGGGGCGGCGGGTTCTCGTCGCAGTTTGTTACCAAAGGCGGGATGCCGATCACCATGTCAAGGATAAACCTGATTTCAGGTCTCGGACCGGTGCTGCAAATAGCCGAGGGCTACTCAGCCGAGCTTCCCGAAGACATGCATAGGATTCTTGACTCACGCACCAATCCCACGTGGCCTACAACGTGGTTTGTTCCGAGACTTACCGGGACCGGCGCCTTCAAAGATGTCTATTCGGTCATGAACAATTGGGGCGCAAACCATGGTTCATTCAGCTATGGTCATATCGGCGCCGACCTGATAGCCCTTGCATCGATACTGAGGATACCCGTATGCATGCATAATGTCGAAGAAGGCAGGATATTCAGGCCGTCGGCCTGGAGCGGCTTCGGGACGGCGGACTTTGAAAGCGCCGATTATAGGGCATGCGCCAATTTCGGGCCTCTTTACGGATAATGCAGGGATGAAAACCATAGCAGTCAGGCTCTATGGCAAAAACGACCTGAGACTTGAGCGGTTTGAGCTTGGCGATATAACTCAAAACGATATACTTGCCAGAGTGGTTTGCGACAGCATATGCATGTCTTCCTACAAGGCTGTCATACAAGGCAAAGACCATAAAAGGGTTCCGGAAGATATAGAGGCAAGCCCTGTCATAATCGGCCATGAGTTTTGCGGTGAGATAATCGAAGTCGGGACGAGGTGGAGCGGCAGGTTCAAAAAAGGCTCGAAATTCGCAATCCAGCCTGCTATAAATCCCGAGGAAAACCCATACAAGACCCTTGGCTATTCTTATCGGTTTGCCGGCGGCGCAGCCACATATATAGTCATTCCGGGCGAAATCATGGAACATGATAGTCTTCTTGAATACGACGGCGACGCTTTCTTTTATGGATCGCTGGCTGAGCCTGTGTCCTGCGTAATCGCGGCATACCATGCGAGTTATCATACGGCCCCTGATTCGTATATGCATAAGATGGGGATAGCCGAAGGCGGTAATATGGCATTGGTGGGCGGCGCCGGGCCAATGAGGCTGGG
>CAZCKQ010000143.1:0-5014 GCA_964499315.1 uncultured Eubacteriales bacterium
GAAATGTATCATATCAAACATCATGACAATGCCCTGCGCCTCCTGTTCCTGATCACAGCCTGTCTGCACTGGTTCAATCCGCGCGTATGGTGCGCGTTGCTGTGCAGCCGTGCGGATAACGAATCCGCGTGCGACGAGGCCGTCATCAAAAGGCTGCCCGAAAGCAAAATCGGAGAGTATGGCAAAACGATCATCGATCTCGCTGCAATTTCAAACAAATGGACGTCTGCCGTCGTATATACGGGTATATCAGCGAGCAAAAGCGGGCTGAAACAAAGGATACGCAATATATCGCATTTCGGCAGGAGAAAGCTCGTATGGGTCGCTGTTTCGGCAATGCTGATCTTCATGCTGGC
This sequence comes from uncultured Eubacteriales bacterium, assembly GCA_964499315.1. Lineage (GTDB taxonomy): Bacteria > Bacillota > Clostridia > Acetivibrionales > CAYWGM01 > CAYWGM01. Next base: position 357 of record CAZCKQ010000143.1, read on the forward strand.
GGCTTGCGGAACCATGGCTTCGCTCAATGGCGGCGAGGAGACTAAGGGCGGGGAGCAGACCAATGTAAAGAGCAGCGGCATGATAACCGTCTATCCTGACGCTCAGCCCATGATGCTGGCTCCGGAAGGGGTGCTCGATTCGGCGCTGGCGTTCGAAACAGGTGAAATTAACGGTGATTGGGTATCAGTTAAGCAAAAAGACGTCAGCGGCTGGATCCCTTCATGGTTCATCGAGTCAGGCGGTATCAGGCCGATAAAGTTTATTGATTCAAAACCCATGGTGCTGAAGAAAGATGTACAAGGGCTGCTATACCCCGAAGGCCCTGAAATTAAAGAGTTACGGAAGGGCAAGCTGCTTACGCCGACTATGGAGTGGAATGGATGGCGCCATGTCAGCATAATTGTTTACGATATACCGAACGTGCAATTTGCCTGGGTTCGTGCAGATGACCTTACTGCTCCGGATAAGCAGTTTCCCATAGAAGGGTATCTTTACGAGGGCGACGAGATATACGGAACAGCTGACTTTTCGCAAATTAACAAGATGCAGCCGGGAAAAGTCAAACACAACATGCGTGTTTATATAACAGAGGAGAAGGACGGGTACATCCACGTACACGCGGCAGGAGGCTGGACGGCTTGGACCAGGAAACAAAACCTCAAATTCGAGGATCTGCAAATTTTCGAGAATGCACAAATTTCCCAATTCTCCATCAATACGGGAACAGGCATTTTGTCGATATCGGACTGGGATGACAAGGTCGATTTGAACGGACTTCTCGGCGAGCCAATATCCGAGGAGGTCATAACACTCGGCAATGAAGCCGATACCCATGCAGGTTCTTTTGTCAAGACTTTGAAGTATGACGGTCTGGAGGTTAAGCTGTTTTCTCCGAAAGCAAACGGTAAGGCATTCTGGGTTATGTCGATGAAGGTAAGCAGCAGTAAATATTCCACCGCTGCAGGAATAAAAACGGGCGACGATCTGGATATGCTCAAACAGGTATATCCGGACTTGGAAAGGATACCGGACGGCAGGACTGATGATAAAAACTGCGCGTATACGGTCGGCGACCCGGAAGAAGGCTATAGATTCATCGATTTCAAAATCAAAGAAGGCAAGGTCGAACAGATGCATATCTATCTCAGTATTCCGTAGTATCTCGGTACTTCGCAACATCTTTGAATCTTGTCATAGCCAATCACTTGTCTAAAATAATGCCGCATCCCTTGACATATTAGCCAACTGTATGCATAATATGTCGAGGGGGTGGTATTCATGATTACCACGGCAAGCGAAATGAAAAACAGATTCGGGCAATTTCTTAAACATGTCGTTGAGGAAAACGGAGAAGTCATCATCACGAAGAATAACGAACGTGTTGCTCGGCTGGTTCCGTATGTAACGGATATAGACAGGTATTTCACTATACGGGAAAATGTCGTTGATTACGAGTACGACAGATTGACCGTTTCGTATGAAGAGTTTATGGAGATTTACGAAAAAAGCGACAGTCGGATGGAGTACATCAACGGTCAGATATACGTGTTGTCTTCTCCCGATATTGCGCATCAGGCGATTCTTGGCAATTTGTATATTTTATTCAAGGATTATTTCAAAGGAAACAAATGCAGGCCTTTTATTGCGCCGCTCGATATACATTTCAGAAAAAAAGATATCCGCGATCCTGATGTGATGCAGCCTGATCTGGTTGTTATCTGCGACCTGGCGGATCATATCGATAACAAACGGAGATACACAGGAACTCCTGTATTAGTTTTGGAAATCCTCTCACCGAGTACCAGAAGCAAGGATATGGTATACAAACTCAACACCTTCATGATGTCCGGGGTATCCGAGTATTGGATGGCGGACCCGGACAATAAGCGTATCACCATATATAGCTTCGCGGATTACCAGATTGACCGTATGGATGTCTATAAGACCGGTGAAATCGCACGATCGATGATTTTTGAAGGCTTATCGGCAGATGTGGGTCTGCTGTTTGATGATGAGACCATGTGGTCATAATGAAATATTATAGTCTTAATCATACCGCCGAAATATGATAATATGTGAGTAAATATTTGGAGTACGTTGGAAGGGGCGGAAAAATGAAACAGGATTGGCTGATAATAATTGATGCGGCCTTACTTTCAATGCTGTTGGGCATTGCTACTCTGATCAAAAGCAAGATCGGCTTTGTCAGGCGGTTTCCCGTACCAATTCCTATTATCGCAGGTTTTTTAGGGCTTTTTCTCGGTAAAGAGGTGCTGCATCTGATTGATTTCGATAATATCAGGCTGGAGAACATGGTGTATCATCTCATGTCCATCGGCTTTATTTCTCTTTCTCTTAAATCTAAAACCAAAATTAAGAATTCAGTATATCTCAAGTCCGGCATGTTCATCGTCAGTACATATGCAATACAGGGAATATTGGGGTTCGGGCTCTCACTGCTTATGGCTTGTACGTTCTTCCCGGACCTGTTTCCGCCATTTGGCCTGCTGCTGCCCCTCGGTTACGGACAGGGACCGGGACAGGCTTATGCCATCGGCAGCACATGGGAAGACCTGGGTTTCAAATACGGCGGCAATATGGGCCTGACATTGGCCGCGCTCGGATATATCTGGGCATGTGTAGGCGGCCTGCCGCTTATACAATATCTTAGGAAGCGCAGAAAAAGCCAAAGCAATGAGGCGGTTCAGACCGATGCCGGCTTGCAGCAGGCAAACGGCAACGAGAACATCTTCGATGTAGACAAGGTCAATGAATTGCCGCATAAGGAATCGATCGACGGATTGTCGCTGCAGCTTATATTAATAGGGTTTATTTATCTGCTGACTTACCTCTCCCTGCTGGGACTGAACGCAGTCCTCATCCACATGGGTTCGTTCGGACAGACGCTGGCCCAGCTATTGTGGGGATTTGCATTTATCATAGGGGCGGTTTACGGCATGGCGGCCCGCAAGCTGCTCGATTATTTCAAAGCAAAAGGCATAATGAGAAAAGAATACACCAGCAATTATCTGCTTGAGCGGATCTCCGGCGTCGCGTTCGATTATATGATCACGGCCGCGATTGCAGTGATATCCCTCTATATGCTCCGCGATTATTGGATTCCTGTTGCCGTTATCTCCACGTTGGGCGGACTTCTTTCGCTCTATTACTGTATAACTATTTCCAGGCGCATCTATAAGACGGATATGCCGGAGAATATCCTCGCGATGTACGGAATGCTGACTGGAACGATTTCCACGGGGTTGGCGTTGCTGCGTGAGGTGGATCCGCACTTCAGGTCGGATGCGGCCCGCAACCTTGTATTTGGTAGCGGCACCGCCCTGATATTCGGGTTTCCGCTGATGCTTCTGCTCAATGTGCCGACTCTCGGATTTAAGAACGGTAATCCGGCCATGTATCTTTATACCCTGATTGGCCTTGTCGCTTATTTCATCATCTTGCTGGCCCTGATGGGCATATTCAGGAGGCGACGCCCGCAAACAAGTGCATGAGGAGTTGCATGAGGAGTTATTTGCCGCCGTCGAAATGCCTTCTCCAATAATATTGAACCTGCAGGAATTGAGACAGCTTTTGCGCCGACGGGCCGGTCAGTTCTGAAGTCAGGACGCCTGATTCTTTATAGCGTTCTTTGTCATGCACCACATCGACAACGGCTTTAAGTTCATTGGAAAGCTTCATGAACTCGTTGCCTTCATAACCGGCAAGTTTAAAGAACTCATTCATCAGGAAATATGGGCCGATATCCGGGCCGCGGCCTTTAAGTTCATTGCCGAGGACTTTTTTTGCGCTCTCGTTGCCCCAGATGATATACGGCACGTTATAGTAGTTGTAGAATCCTTGTTCGGTGCTCATATCAAAATCAATCCCCAGCTTTGTATATATGCTGTTGCCGTCGCCCATCCACGGATTGTGGTCGCCGAACAATATCAGGACGACAGGCTCTTGTTCCGACCTGAAATACTCCACCATCTTTTTTAATTCCTGATTCGTGCTGTGGATGCCTGAGAAATAATTGTTCAGGATATTGTATTCTTCTTCGGTATAACCTTTGTTTTTAATATATCGCGCTTCGGTCCGCCTGTCGGAAGGATACGGCCCGTGGTTCTGATATGTCACATTGAAGCTGAAATACGGCTTGCCTGTCCTCTTATTGTCTTCATACAGCTTTCGGATTTGAGGGAACAGAATATCATCCTTTGCGATTTGGCCATTTGCAAGTTGTGAATAATAATCTTCAAAAAAGTAATAATCTTCAAAGCCCAGATATTCATTGACGTTGACCCGGTTGTAAAACCACGCGTAGCACGGATGGCTGCCCTCCACCGTATATCCCTGTTCGGCCAGATACCGTACGTATGAATTGGTATTGCTCCTGAAGTTGAGCAAGGATGTGTAACCCGTCAGGAAGCACCTTTCGGTATCGATGGTACCGCCGGCGAAGACATTGGTCACCAGTTGGCCGGTATACGATTCGGCCTCGAGCTGATGCAGGCATTCGTACACATCCGTTTCGAACTCGATCTGCTTGAATTTCGAGAAATCGTTATATGCCTCCAGCATGACGGATATGATGTTGACCTTCCTGTCTTCGGGTATGTCCGAATATGCGAAGGAGTACAACCGGCTTTTAGCCTCT
>CAZCKQ010000144.1:0-4996 GCA_964499315.1 uncultured Eubacteriales bacterium
ACAGCTAAAAATGATAAGACCGCTGCCAGGTCTTGAGAATGCGGTGGTAATGAGGAGCGCATATGCCATCGTATATGACTGCATCGACCCCAGACAGCTTAGACTGACGCTGGAATTCAGGGATATCGGCGGATTGTTCGCCGCCGGCCAGATAAACGGCAGTTCAGGTTACGAAGAAGCCGCGGCCCAGGGATTGATAGCGGGGATCAATGCGGCCTGCAGAGTGACAGGCAGGCAGCCGCTTGTTCTCGACAGGTCGGAGGCGTATATAGGCGTGCTTATTGACGACCTTGTGACCAAGGGCAAAAAGGAGCATTAAAGGATGATGACCTCCAGGGCCGAATACAGGATGCTTCTCAGGTAGGACAACGAAGACATGAGGCTGACTCCCCACGGCTACAGGATCGGTCTGATAAATGACTCAAGGTACCATGCCTTTGAGAAAAAGAAAAAAAACATAGAAAACGAGATAAAAAGACTGGAGCAAACGATTATCCCACCTTCCGATGAAGTGAGCGCCCTGCTTGCGCAAAAGGGCAGCGCGCCTATCATCACCGGTGTCAGGCTCATAGACCTGCTTAAACGTCCCGAACTCGCTTATGAGGATTTCAGAGGCGTGGATAAAGAGAGACCGGAGCTGAGCCAGGCTGAAAAAGAAGAGATAGGAATATCCATAAGGTACGAGGGATATATACGGCGGCAAATGCTGCAGGCCGAACAGTTCAAGAGGATAGAGGGCAGGAAGCTGCCTCCCGGCCTGGATTATAACGCGATGAAAGGACTAAGCACGGAAGCCAGGCAAAAACTGGCGCAACAGAGGCCGGAATCGCTGGGCCAGGCATCGAGGATTTCGGGCGTATCTCCGGCCGATATCTCAGTCCTTCTGATCTATCTTGAAAAACATCGCAGGACAGGAGTCGATAAGGTTTAATGTCTTTTGGAAAATCCGACAGGCAAATCCTTATACAAGGAGCGGCGCATTACGGCGTAGAACTGGATGAAACCCGGATATCGCTTTTTGAAGGCTTCTACAGGATACTGGAGCACTGGAATCGCAAATTCAATCTCACTTCGATCGAAGGTGCGACAGACACCATCATCAGGCATTATATCGATTCTTTGAGTATAACTCCCATTATTAAGAGCATTGTTGCTGCATCCGGGAATGAAGCCGCGTTGATTGATATCGGCGCTGGGGCCGGTTTCCCGTCTGTTACCGTCAAAATAGTGTTATCGCAGACGCTGCAATTAAAAATGGTTTTGATAGATTCCTCTTTAAAAAAGGTCGGGTTCATTGACAACGTAATAAGGGAACTTGATTTAAAAGGTATTGAGGCAATCCACGGCAGGGCGGAAGATCTCGGCGCCCGGCGTCCCCTCCGTGAGAGCCATCAGATTGCGGTCGCAAGGGCGGTCGCCCCATTGCCCGTCTTGCTCGAATACAGCCTTCCTTTTGTAACAAACGGAGGATGTTTTATAGCGATGAAAGGAAGCAGACAGACCGCGGAAGCCGAGCTGGAGACATCTTCAAGGGCGCTGTCGGAGCTTGGCGGCGCGATTGAGGACGTATCAAATTTCACTCTTCCTTTCAGCGATTTTGAACGCACATTGATCTTAATAAAAAAGTTTCGACAAACCCCTTCATCTTATCCCAGGAGAAGTGGAAAACCGACAAAAAGCCCCCTCTGAAAACCATAAAAAGCTCTAAATAAGCTGAATGCAGACGAACGATTATACCTCAGAAATAAAGGAATCACCGCTTTTTTTAGAGAATATATGGTGATCATAAAACAAAAAGAAGCCGGATACGGGACGGGGCATCCTTACCGATTACGGCTACATTTAGCAGAAGGGGTGTTAAAATGCTTGCCGGAAGAATATTGAAAAATGAAAGAAACATCGATTCCAAGAATATCACCTACATAAACATCGAATGCATAAGACCAAATCCATACCAGCCACGTAAACAATTCAACGTAATCCCGCTTGAGGAACTGTGCGAATCCATTAAGCAATACGGCGTAATCCAGCCGATAAATGTAAGGCGTCTTAGCCCCGGGATATTTGAACTCGTAGCCGGAGAAAGAAGGCTCCGCGCCGCGCAGATGGCCGGCCTTAAAGAAATACCGGCAATCATAATGAACATAGACGACAACAATTCAGCCGTAATGGCTCTCATCGAGAACCTTCAGAGAGAAGACCTCACATATCTGGAGGAGGCGGAAGGGTATAACAACCTTATTACCGAACACTCATTTACTCAGGAGGAACTTGCGAGGAAGATAGGCAAAAGCCAGTCGACGATAGCCAATAAGATAAGGCTGCTGAGGCTGTCGCCCATCATCAAGAAGATATTGATCGACAATTGCCTCACCGAGAGGCATGCAAGGGCGCTGCTCAAACTTCATGACGAGCAGGCGCAGCTGAAGGTGCTCAAAACGGTATGCGAAAAAGGCCTCAATGTAAAAAACACCGAGGAGCTTGTTGATAATATGATAGAAAGGCTTACAGGCGGCGGTGACGACAATGAGAACGAGCATTCCAAAATGATCCACAAGGCCATCAGGGATATCCGCATATTCGTCAATACTATACGTCAGGCGATAGACACGATGAAAAAGGCCGGTGTCAACGCGAAAGCGGCGCAGCTCGACAGGGGCGAATACGTCGAATTTATTGTAAGGATCCCTAAAGCCAGGCCTGCCAATTTCGAAGCTTAAACCAAATCGATAATAAACGTGTTCCCTGATATATTAATATGGGGGTGGATGCAGGTCATCCACCCGATTTTTATTTATATGGACAGGCAATTAAAATCTGGTAGAATATATACTGTTATACTATAAATTTTTCTAAAGAGGAAGGAATCGTAGTAATGCCGGACATAGTACCTGTCGATATAGAATCCGAAATGAAAAAATCGTTCATTGATTACGCAATGAGCGTTATAGCCGACAGGGCGCTGCCTGACGTCAGGGACGGTCTTAAACCGGTCCACAGACGGATACTCTATGCCATGTTCATATTGGGCTTCACACCTGACAAAGCACATAGGAAATGCGCATCGACGGTCGGCGAGGTCCTTGGGAAATTTCATCCGCACGGCGATGTCGCCGTTTATGACAGCCTTGTCAGGATGGCGCAGGACTTCTCGCTGAGGTATACGCTGATCGACGGTCATGGCAACTTCGGTTCGAGGGACGGCGATGCGCCTGCCGCTATGAGATACACAGAATCAAGGCTTTCAAAGATTGCGATGGAAATGCTCGCCGACATCAACAAAGACACTGTCGACTTCAAGCCCAATTTCGACGAGCATGAAATGGAACCTGTCGTCCTTCCTTCCAAATTCCCCAACCTTCTGGTGAACGGTTCGTCGGGCATTGCCGTTGGTATGGCTACCAACATCCCCCCGCACAACCTTACCGAGATAATAGACGGTATCATTAGGGTAATCGACGAGCCTGAAACGGGCATAGATGAATTGAACAAGATTATAAAAGGGCCTGATTTCCCAACGGCGGGAATAATAGTCGGAAGGCAGGGAATCAGGGAGGCATACGCCACGGGCCGCGGCAGGATCGTCGTACGCGCGAGGGCGGTGATCGAGCAATATGGACAGAATAAAACCCGTATCATCGTATCGGAATTGCCGTACCAAATAAACAAGGCGAAGCTTATAGAAAGGATTGCGGAACTCCACAAAGAAAAGCGCATCGAAGGTATTTCCGACCTCAGGGATGAATCAGACAGGGAAGACCCCGTAAGGATAGTGATAGAACTCAAACGCGACGCCAATCCCAACGTTGTCCTCAACCAGCTCTACCTGAACACACAGATGCAGGACACCTTCAGCGTCAATATGCTTGCGCTCGCCCAATCCGCCGAAGGCAAATACGAGCCCAAAGTATTGAACCTGCGGCAGGCGATAGATTATTACATTGCGCACCAGAAGGATGTTGTGGTCCGCAGGACGCGCTTCGATCTTGAGAAGGCGGAAGCAGCGGCGCACATATTGGAAGGGCTTAAGATTGCCGTTGATAATATTGATGAAGTGATACGCATCATCAGGTCATCCAAGAATGAAGCCGAGGCCAAGCAATCGTTGAGCGAGAGGTTCGGGCTCAGCGAAAAGCAGGCCCAGGCGATTGTGGATATGCGTCTCGGCCGGCTGACCGCGCTTGAGAGACAAAAACTTGAGATGCAGTATCAGGAGTTGCTGGAGAAAATCAGATATTACCGTGAGATACTTGCAAGCGAGCAACTCGTGCTTAATATAATTAAAGAAGAATTGACCAATATAAAGGATAAATATGGCGATGCCCGCAGGACGGAAATCATCGCCGACGAAGACGAGATCGTCGAGGAAGACCTTATACAGGAAGAGGAAATAGTAATCACGCTCACGCATTTCGGCTATATCAAGAGAATACAGCTTGAGACATACAGAAGCCAGAAAAGAGGCGGGAAGGGAATTACGGCGCTGAACACCCGTGAGAACGACTTTGTCGAAGACCTCTTTATCACGTCGACTCACAACTATATCCTTTTCTTTACGAATAAAGGCAGGGTGTTCAGGCTGAAGGCATATGAAATCCCTGTCGCAGGGCGCCAGGCGAGAGGCACTGCCATTGTGAACCTCCTGCAGATAGGGCAGGACGAGAAGATAACCGCCACTGTTCCGATCGAGGCCTATGACGAAGGCATGTATCTGTTCATGGCCACGAAGCTCGGGCATATAAAGAAGACCAATCTCATGGAATACAGCAACATAAGAAAGGGCGGGCTGGCTGCCGTCACCCTGCGGGAAAACGACGAACTGATAGACGTAAGGCTTACGGACGGGAAGAAAGATATCATCCTTGTCACCAGAAACGGGATGTCGATCCGATTCAATGAAAGTGACGCGAGGCCGATAGGCAGGGTATCACAAGGCGTCAGGGGTATAACTCTCAATAAAGGGGATTATGTGATTGGCATGGCGGCATTCATCGAA
>CAZCKQ010000145.1:0-4979 GCA_964499315.1 uncultured Eubacteriales bacterium
AAAAAAGCCGCTCCAAAAGCCTGCGATTGCGGTAAAAGCCGTAGAAGCATCATGCGGCAATGATGCCGATGATTGCGGGTTTGCCGGCATAGAGGTAAAAGATGCCGAACTGTGCCCGCGGTACACGGCGAGAATCATTAAAGATGTAAAGATAGGGCCTTCTCCCGAATGGATGCAAAAGAGGCTGAAGGCAGCCGGTATGAGGCCTATCAATAATATAGTCGATATTACCAACTATGTAATGCTTGAGCTTGGCCAGCCGATGCATGCATTTGACCTTGACCTGCTCAGGGACAGGAAGATGATAGTGAGGAGGGCTGCCGCCGGCGAGGCTATCGAGACACTGGACGGACAGCAAAGGAATCTGGACCGGGTTATGTTGGTCATCGCCGATGGCAAAGGTCCTGTAGCCGTGGCTGGCGTTATGGGAGGGGCAAATTCCGAAATAGCTCCGTCCACCAATACTATTCTGTTTGAATCGGCCAATTTCAACGGCGTTTCGGTCAGGTCGACTTCAAAGAAACTCGGGATGCGTACTGAGGCTTCCTCAAGGTTTGAAAAGGGGCTGGATCCCGAGAATACATCGGTCGCGGCCGACAGGGCTGCGCAGCGGGTTGAGCTAACCGGCGCGGGAAAGGTATGCGGCGGGATCATAGACTGCCGTACCCCATATTGCGGCGACCGTACGATGAAGTTCAGGCCGGACGCGGTCAACGCGCTGCTTGGTACTTCCGTATCCCGGGATGAAATGGCTGAGATACTAAAAAGGCTGGAGTTTGATGTGGATATTGACGCTGAAGGCAATTGCGTGACTGCAACAATACCGTCTTTCAGACGTGATGTCTCAAGGGAAGCCGACATAGCTGAAGAAATTGCCCGGTTCCACGGATATAATGCGATAGTGCCGACATTGCTGGAAGGCAAGGCGTCGACGGCCGGGCGCAAAACACACAAACAGAAAACCGAGGAGACTATCAGGTCGGCAATGCTGTCATGCGGTTTGTCGGAGATATATACCTACTCGTTCACAAGCCCTGATGTGTTTGATAAGATCGGGATGTCACCCGATGATCCTTTAAGGCGCGCAATCAGGATTTCAAATCCGCTCGGTGAAGACTACAGCATCATGAGGACGGTATCCATCCCGGAGATGCTGGAGGTCTTAGGCAGGAATTATTCGAGGGATGCGACGCAAGCCGGATTGTTCGAATTGGCATATGTTTATCTGCCTTCGCCGGCAGGTACCGGCGGCGATGAATTGCCGGAGCAGAAGATGATGCTCACTGTAGGCATGTTTGGCGACGCTGTGGATTTTTACACTCTGAAAGGCGTATTTGAAGAGCTCTTTGATGCACTCGGCATCGGTATGCAGGATTATAAATTCGTTGCGGAAAAGGATAATAACAGCTTCCATCCCGGTAGGTGCTCGAAGGTGATGATCCGCGGCCAAAATGCAGGTGTGATGGGTGAGGTTCATCCAGCGGCCTCGCAGGTTTACGGTTGTCCGGAACGCACATATATCGCTGCTGTCGATGCTGATACGCTTATCAGGTACGCATCCCCATCACGCAGCTACCGCCAATTGCCCAAATATCCTGCCGTCACACGCGATATCGCGCTTGTAATGCCTGAATCCGTCGAAGTCGGAGGCATTATGGAAAGCGCGAAGGATTCTTCGGGAGATATACTTGAGAATATAAGCTTATTCGATATTTACAGGGGACAACAGATAGCCGCGGGCATGAAAAGCGCCGCTTTTACGCTGAAGTTCAGGGCCGGCGACAGAACTCTCAAAGATGAAGAGGTCAATCTTGTAATGAAAAAAATATTGGATATATTATATAGTAAATATGGCGCCAAACTGCGCGAGTAATTGCCTGCGGCAAAGGAGGCAGGGCCTCTGGACAGGAAAACCGGACTATATAAATTTTATCGCCGACTTGATCGGTCGTATTTTATCGATAATGAATACAAGCATCTTGCCTGTTATGACAATGCCTTGCCCATCGGTTACGACCAGACGATATCGCAGCCGTCCCTTGTTTATATGATGACTTGTGAACTTGATACCGATAAAGGCTGTAAAGTGCTTGAAATCGGGACAGGTTCCGGCTATCAGACCGTCCTTCTCGCCGAATTCTCAGATGCCGTGTATACAGTGGAGAAGATACCGGCCTTGTCGGCCGGAGCTAAGAGAAGAATAGACGAGCTTGGTTATGAAAATGTATTTTTCAAGGTCGGTGACGGAAGTGAGGGCTGGGAGGAATATGCCCCATACGACAGGATAATGGTGACCGCCGCTGCGTCCGAAGTGCCGGAACCGCTGATGCATCAATTGAAATCACCGGGTCGTATGGTAATCCCGGTTGGGGAAACCGGGTATCAGGAGTTGCTGCTTATCATTAAAGACGAGAATGGAAAGGTAGCAAAGCATTCGCTCGGCGATGTCCTTTTTGTTGAATTAAAGGGCAAGTATGGCTGGGGCCGGAGAGTCGGAGGTAACATGTAATGCAAAAAATATCGTTGGATTATTCAAAGGCACTGGACTTTTTTGATGAACAGCAGATCGGGCAATTGTCCGAATCTGTCAAATCTGCGCATGACGCCCTTCATAATGGGTATGGCGCAGGAAGCGAATACACGGGATGGCTTGATTGGCCTGTGAAATATGACAGGGAAGAATTCGCAAGGATCAAAAATGCCGCTCAAAGGATACGCTCTGATTCCGAAATATTTGTAGTGGTCGGAATAGGCGGTTCTTACCTTGGTTCAAGGGCGATTATTGAAGCGGCCGGCCACAGCTTCCTGAATCTGCTTCCGGACAGGCAATCAAAATCGCCGCTGATTATCTTTGCCGGTAACAACATGAGTTCATCGTATATGGCCGATCTCATGGACCTGTTGGACGGGAGGGAGGTCTCGCTCAACGTAGTTTCCAAATCCGGCGCTACGACCGAATCAGCGGTTGCATTCCTGTTATTGCGCGATTATATGGAAAAAAGGTATGGCAAAAAAGGCGCGGCATCCAGGATATATGCGACGACTGACGCTATTAGGGGAGCATTGAGAAAAAGCGCTGAAGCCGAAAAATATGAGAGCTTTACAATACCTCCCAATATCGGCGGAAGGTATTCGGTTCTGACTGCCGCAGGGTTGCTGCCTGTCGCCGTATCCGGACGCAGTATTGAAAAGATTATGGAAGGCGCCGCCTCGGCTTTTATATCATACAGCCGCAGCGATCTGGACGACAACGACTGCTACTTGTATGCCGCATTGCGCAATATCCTTTATAAAAAAAACAAGCTGGTCGAAATACTGGTCAATTATGAACCTTCGCTTCATTATCTGGCGGAATGGTGGAAGCAATTGTTCGGGGAGAGCGAGGGCAAGGACGGGAAGGGAATATACCCGGTCGGCGCTGATTTTACCACCGATCTTCATTCAATGGGGCAATATATCCAGGAAGGCTTGCGTATCATGTTCGAGACGGTATTGAACGTTGAAAAGCCGCGTCGCGATATCAAAATAGCCGGTGCCGGCGATGATACGGGCGAATTCGAATTCCTGAACGGCAAGTCGGTCGACTATGTCAACAAGCAGGCGATGAAAGGGACGGTAAATGCGCACACACATGGCGGTGTGCCGTGCCTGCTGCTCAATATCCCCGAAATAAGCGATTATTATTTAGGTAACCTCATATACTTTTTTGAGAAGGCCTGCGCTATCAGCGGCTATCTGCTCGGTGTGAACCCGTTCATCCAGCCAGGCGTTGAGGAATACAAGCGCAACATGTTCGCGCTCCTCGGGAAGCCCGGCTATTCACAAAAGTGAGTTTGTGATATAATTATCTATGTTTGTGTGTATACAATATACGCATTGCGTATTTTATTTAAGGGGGCAAAATCAATATGGCAAAGAACCTAAAGAATCTAAAAACCATGGACGGGAACACAGCTGCGGCACATGTGGCTTATGCGTTCACGGAAGTCGCGGCGATTTATCCGATAACTCCTTCATCAAATATGGCGGAACATGTGGACGAATGGTCTGCGCATGGAAGAAAGAACATATTCGGACAGGAAGTCAAGGTTGTTGAGATGCAGTCGGAGGCGGGCGCGGCAGGCGCGGTCCACGGCTCACTGGCATCAGGGGCTCTGACTACGACATTCACCGCTTCGCAGGGATTGCTTCTTATGATCCCAAATATGTATAAAATCGCCGGAGAAATGCTGCCCGGAGTATTCCATGTCAGCGCCAGGACGGTTGCAAGCCATGCCTTGTCCATCTTCGGGGATCATTCCGATGTGATGGCGTGCCGCCAGACAGGATTCGCTCTCCTGGCTTCCGCGAATGTCCAGGAAGTAATGGATCTGGCCGGCGTCGCTCATTTGAGCGCAATCAAAGGCAGATTGCCTTTTCTTCATTTCTTTGATGGATTCAGGACTTCGCACGAAGTCCAGAAAATCGAAGTGATGGATTATGCCGACTTGGCAAAGCTGGTAGATAAGGATGCCGTAAGGAAATTCCGCAAGAATTCGCTTAATCCCGAGCGTCCTGTCGTACGTGGTACGGCTCAGAATCCCGACATATTCTTCCAGGCCAGGGAAGCATGCAATAAATTTTATGACGCGCTCCCTGAAATTGTTGAAAAATATATGGATGAAATAAATAAGATGACGGGCCGGAAATATGCATTATTCAATTACTATGGGGCGCCGGACGCCGAAAGGCTGATCATTGCGATGGGCTCGGCCTGCGATACCATTGAGGAGACCGTTGATTACCTGATGAAGAAGGGCGAGAAGGTCGGAATGATCAAAGTTCATCTTTACAGGCCTTTTTCTGTCAAACATCTGCTCGCTGCGATCCCTGCGACTGTCAAGAAGATCGCGGTGCTTGACAGGACCAAAGAACCAGGCGCCATCGGCGAACCTTTATATGAAGATGTTTGCACGGCCTACTTTGATATGCGGACGAGG
>CAZCKQ010000146.1:0-4963 GCA_964499315.1 uncultured Eubacteriales bacterium
ATTCTACAGTTCTGCGGGCGAAGAGTTATTCCAAAAAGCGGAGAGCATCAGGAGTGAATATGTGCTGGCCGTGGTGGGCAAAGTCGTCAGGCGCTCGCCCGAAACCGTCAATCCGAAGATACCTACCGGCGAGATAGAATTGAACGTGCAGGAGCTGAGGATACTCAGCAGGTCCGAGACACCGCCGGTCTATATAGAAGAAGATACTGATATCAATGAAGCCCTGAGACTGAGGTACCGCTACCTCGACCTTAGGAGGCCCGATATACAGCGTAATTTCATGTTGCGGCACAAGACGGCGAAGCTTGCCCGGGATTATTTCGACAGCAACGGTTTCATTGAAATCGAGACTCCGATGCTCACCAAAAGCACACCAGAAGGCGCGCGCGACTATCTCGTCCCCAGCAGGGTACATCCGGGTTGTTTCTACGCGCTGCCGCAGTCTCCGCAGCTTTTCAAGCAGCTTCTGATGGTCTCGGGCTTCGACAGATATATGCAGATAGTCAAATGCTTCCGGGACGAGGATCTCAGGGCCGACAGGCAGCCGGAATTCACTCAGATCGACCTCGAAATGTCGTTTGTCGACGTAGATGACGTGATACAAATAAATGAAGGGTTTATCGCAAAGCTTTTCAACGACGTAATGGGTATTAGGCTCGAGGTGCCTTTCCAGAGGCTTACCTACCGCGAGGCGATGGACAGGTTCGGTTCGGACAAGCCCGACCTGAGGTTCGGATTCGAGATCGTCAATATCTCCGATATTGTCGCGGATTGCAGTTTTAACGTCTTCAGCGAACCTTTGAAGCATGGCGGCAGCGTGAGGGTCGTCAATGCAAAGGGCTGCGGACGCATTTTCAGCAGGAGGGAAATTGACGCGCTTGTCGAGCTTGCCAAGACATGGGGCGCAAAGGGGATGGCATGGATCTCCGTCGAAGAGGACGGATTGAAGTCTCCCATCGTGAAATACCTTTCGGAAGATGCGACCAAAGCCATATTGAGCAGAGCCGACGCAACCCCCGGAGATATCATCTTCTTCATGTCCGACACCAACGACAAGGTTTGCAGCATACTCGGACAGCTCCGCCTTGAATTGGCGAGGAAGCTGGACCTCATCAAGGATGGCGTGTATAAGTTCGCCTGGATCACTGAATTCCCGCTGCTTGAGTACAGCGCCGAAGAGAAGCGATGGGTCGCCATGCACCATCCTTTTACATCTCCGATGGAAGAGGATCTGCCGCTGCTTGATACCGATCCGGGGAAAGTCCGCGCCAGGGCTTATGATATTGTGCTTAACGGCACGGAGGTCGGCGGCGGGAGCATAAGGATACATGACCAGCAATTACAGCAGAAGATGTTCGAACTGCTCGGTTTTTCGCAGGAAAAGGCATGGGCGAGGTTCGGGTTCCTCCTGGAAGCCTTCAAATATGGGACGCCTCCCCACGGCGGTATTGCATACGGCCTCGACAGGCTGGTGATGCTGATGGCCGGGTGGGGCAGCATTAGAGATGTGATTGCGTTCCCCAAAGTCCAGAACGGATCGTGCCTGATGACTGGCGCTCCGGATACCGTCGAAGTCTCGCAGCTCAAGGAACTGAGCATAAGGACTCTATTGTAATGCCACGAAGCAATAATGCCCGTGAAATTGTCAGCTGGATAGTCCATATCGGCGCAGCGGTTCTTGCCGGTTTGTTCATCATAACATTTATCGGTCAGAGGACCGTCGTCTACGGTAATTCAATGCAACCCACATTCCAGCCTGGCGATCAGGTCATAGTGGAGAAGATCACCCCCAGGTTCGGTGAGCTTAAGACCGGTGATATAATCACAATTTATATGCCTGAAGTCATGGAAGCCGGCAAGGATATGCTCATCAAGAGGGTTATCGCGACAGAAGGCCAGACCGTGGAGATAAAGAACGGCAAGGTGTATGTCAATGGGGCTGAGCTCGCAGAAGATTATATCAACGGCGACAGCACCATGGCAATAGAGCCGGAGTACGGGAGTCTGCAGGTACCTGCGGGATACGTCTATGTATTGGGCGACAACAGGATTCCCGGTGAAAGCAAAGACAGCAGAATGATAGGTCCTATTAATATGAACAGAATCCGAGGAAAAGTATTCGTCAGGTTTTATCCTTTTGAGAATATTACGTGGTTTTAGCCTGCTATTTTCTATTTGCCGGGCCCGCGATAAAGCGGCATATGCCGGTTGCGTCCCTTTTTCTTCTTTTCGGCTTTTCTTTTGGCTTCATGCCTTTTGATTGATATACTCAACATAAATCCGAGCCCGGCCAATACAGCCACCGTACCCAGACCTATCCACATTTGCGTTTGCATATGAATCCTCCAACGCACTATTATACATTTCGGTCTTGTAATAATCAATAAGCGCATTTGCATGGTGCATTCGCATATCGGTTGCGGGGCAGGCAATGTGTATTTTTATAAGTTTTTACATAAAACTGAAGCCGATATTATCGAATAATTGACTCAAGGAATGAAAAAGTGAGATATAATCATGATGAATTGCATAAAAGAGATTAAAAAGCAGCAGTATAAGGATTAATGAGAGGGGATAGAAGCAATGGCTAATAAGGTTACAGATGAACAGATGCGTAGGATGTGCAATGATGCAAAAAAACTCGGATTCCGTCCGGAGAGGCTCATGCTCCTGGATAAAAAAATCACCGAATGGTCAAAAAGTGATATGACCCCGACGATCGTCGCAAGGGTCCTGCGTCACGGGCAGCTTGCGTTCGAGGGCGCATACGGGATACAAGGCCCGGGTAGTGAGTCTGATTCGTTGACGACAGATGCGATTTTTCCGGTATGCTCTATTACGAAGCCTGTGATAAGCGCCCTGCTCTTCGTGTTGCAGGAAGAGGGCGATATAGACGTCAACCATCCGGTGCGCATGTATATGCCGGAATTCACCGGGGACGCAAAAAGCGAGGTACGTATCTGGCATCTGCTGACACATACCAGCGGGTTGCTTGATGACGAATTGTCGAAATACTTTGATAAGTTCGTGACGCAGATGCTCGGACTGAAGCTGCCTGATCATGAGGCCCCCGATGATGAACACGATGAAATCAATCTGAAGATCCGCGAAAAGATGGGGCTGCCTTACATGGCGCCGGGTAGGGCAATGAGGTATGATACATATTTGAAAGCAGGTAATAAATTGAATATTATTATTAAAGCTGATTTCGCAAATGATCCGGAGGAAAATCAAGTGATTAATAAAGCTGATAGCAATACATTGCACCGATCCTCATTTCTGCACATTTTCTCAATATGTTATCTGGCCTGGTTACCAGTTATTTTGATTACAGTGTTTTTGAATACAACTCTGGAGGATTTTATTGGGATAGCTCTGTCCGGTGCTGCTTTAATGGGTATTTCAGCTTTTATCCTGGTACTTGCATATCCTGTTGCAATAAGCGGAGATGGAATTAAAATCAGGAATTCGAGCGGTAAGTCCTGCTTCATTAGCTGGCATGAAATTGAAAGAGTGAAACCGGTGAAATTCCTGCATCTCAATTATATCAAGCTCTTCAGTGTTAATTATATTAAGCCGCTTTGGATGCCATTCACCTTTACCTTGCAGAGCAGGCAAATGTTTTTGGAGGCCTGAGAGCAAGCAGGAAATTGGCCGGCGTCGAGCAATCATGATATAATTTTATCCTGCGATAAGCCATTATACCGATTTTATGAAAGTGAAACAGCTGAACAGTTTACAAGAAGTATCAAAGCATCCAGCGGCTTATTGATATCAAGTATTTGACGCTAAATCATCTTTGGCGAATAATCTTTAACGAATAATAAAACCTCTCGTTGAATACGATATTACATGAAACCGGTATTCAACAGCCATTATTTCCGCAGAAGACACGGGAAAAAGGGTAGGGCTGAGATCCTGCGCACAGTGCTCACTTTGGCCATCCTTATCGTCATCTCGCTTTTCATCGGCAAGCTTGGAGGAAATATTGTTTCCGATCTGGGTCAACACCCGTTGAAGGATATCGACACAGGGTTTTTCAAATGGGTGATGGAGAGCCGGCTGCCCATCATCAGTACTGTGTATAACAGCGGTAATACGAGGATGTCGGTGATGAACGAGTTCAAGGGCATCTTCAGGTTCCTTTTCAGGTTTGAGCCCGGGAACCCTTTGACATTGATAAATAACGCATCGCCGCTGATCGATCATTATTATAACACCAGGTACCTGCCGAAGCTGGCAGGCAGAAATCCTGACGATGAGGACGGCGACAACAGCAATAACATCGGCGGTAACGATGAAAAAGGGGACAAGATTGCAGAACAGGGCGGGAACAATACGGGGACAGGAGACGGGACGGGTACAGGCAATGGCCCGGGGGATGGGACGCGTCCGGATAATGACGGCGACAACACCGGCGGCAACACTGGCGGCACCGGCAGCGGCAGCAGCAGCGGGCCCAAGGTTGCGGCCGACGGATTGATCGAGGACGCGAGCAGCATCAGTTATGAGGCCGACGAGAAAAAGCAATCCGACATCAATAAGAAAGTTTCGGCGGGGGATGTGGTCATTCAGAACCAGAGCAAACTCGTGATCACCAGTTCCGATATAGAAAGACTATTATCCGAGCCCCTGCAGTTCAAAATAACGACGGAAAAAGGGCCGAAGGTATTGATTTATCATACGCATACGACAGAAGGATACCTGCGGAATACCAAGGACCTGCAAAATGACGGATACTCGAGCTGGACGAAGGATACGAGGTACAGCGTCGTAAAAGCTGGGAATGAACTGGCGAATTCATTGAGGAGCAAATATGGCGTCAGCGTCCTTCACAACGGCACGATTCATGACAGCCCCGATTATAATAGTTCGTATTCTAACTCGCTTTCGACCGTTACAAAATACCTGAAAAGCTATCCTTCGCTGCAGGTGCTGATCGATGTGCACCGGGACGCCGTAG
>CAZCKQ010000147.1:0-4959 GCA_964499315.1 uncultured Eubacteriales bacterium
ATGAAGAGTTTATCCGGGGAAAGAAAAGAGAGTCGCATGACTCTCTTTTTCCCTATTATCGGAGATATTGATTAATGCGGGTAATGGGATTCATTGGTCCGAGCGGATCGGGAAAAAGTCACAGGGCGTCGTGGGTAGCTAAAGAAAAAGGCCTGGATTTTATTATCGATGATGGACTTTTGATCAAAGACAACCAGGTTATTGCAGGTACTTCCGCAAAAAAAGAGAATACGAAGATCGGTTCCATAAGACGGGCTCTCTTCGTATATTCTAACCACGTCGATGAAGTCAGAAAGGCGATAAATCTTTATAAACCCGATGGCATACTGATACTGGGAACGTCCGAAGGTATGGTCGAGACCATAGCGAAAAAACTCAGTCTGCCGAAGATAACGCAAAATGTTTACATCCATGACGTTGCAAACGAGTTTGAAATCAGGCAGGCGCTTTCGATCAGAAAAGAACAAGGCAAACATGTCATTCCGGTCCCGACGTTCGAGATAAAGAAGGATTTCTCAGGGTACATGCTCGATCCGCTGCAGATATTCCGGAGGAAAGGCAAGGGCAGTTACCAGCTTGTCGGGGAAAAATCGGTGGTAAGACCGACATTCAGCTATCTTGGCAGTTACACCATTTCGGATTATACGCTTTTTCAGATAATTGAGTATGTGGTCGCCCATATGGACGGCATCAACAAAATATCCAGGTTCAGGGCTGAAAGCTATCCCGATGGGATAAGCATAGAACTTGACCTGATACTTGTTTATGGATTTAAGATAAACAGTCTTCTGGAGGATGTCCAGAGAAAGGCAAAAAATGAAATTGAGCGGCTGACTGCTTTGAATATTAAAACGCTCAATGTATCTGCCAGGAGCCTGGTCGTCGCTCCATCCAAAAGACAGCAGCCTTTATGACAAATGATTTCAAGGCGTACCAAACTGCAAATAATGGCCTGAATACGGTGATAGTTGAAGGAATCTGTGATTTCAATCTGCGTCATACCTTCGAATCCGGACAGTGTTTCCGCTGGTCGCGGCAGGATGACGGCAGTTATACTGGCGTTGTGAAAGGCCGTGTGCTGAATGTGGCGTATGCTGCCGATAAACAAGCATTGACGATCAATAATTCAAACATGGACGATTTCTATAATATCTGGTGCGATTATTTTGATTTGCGGACCGATTATGGAGCTATAAAAAAGAAGCTTTCGGGCGTAGACGAAATAATGGCGAAGGCCGTCAGCTACGGGTACGGCCTCAGACTGCTCAGGCAGGATTTTTGGGAAACCCTTGTATCATTTATCATATCGGCTAATAACAGGATACCGTCAATAATAAATATCATTTCAAATATCTCTAAAAACTATGGCGACATGATAACGAGCGGGTATCCGGACGGAGGGTATTTTGCATTTCCGCAACCTGAGAGGCTCTCCTGTCTTAATGAGCGCGAATTCATGCTTTGCAGCAGGGGGGGCTACAGATGCGGCTATATTATAGGCGCATCCAAGGCATATCTTAGCGGCGCCGTAAAAAAAGAAGAGCTTGCTTTGACGGATACCGTATCCGCAAGGAAAGCTATGATGTCGCTGCCGGGCGTCGGGCCAAAAGTGGCTGACTGCGTAATGCTTTACAGCGGTACGAGGTATGATGTGTTCCCAACGGATGTCTGGATAAAAAGGGCTGTTGAAAAGCTATATTTCGATAAGCAAGTACCGCTTAGACAAATACATCAGTTTGCATCGTTAAAATTCGGAAGCCTTGCTGGTTATGCACAGCAATACCTGTTTTTCTACGCGCGGGAAAATAATATCGGAAAATGAATTGACTGACTGTTGTTGAGGCCGGTTTTATGATGTATAATAGATGTAGGCAGTTAATAAAGAAAGAACTGGAATTCCTGAAATGCCCGGATGAACCTATTATTTTGAACCTACATCCGAAATAAGGGAGCTGGCGTTTAATAGAGGATACCAGGCCCCGTACTAAATCCGACAGCCTTAAAAGGCTGCAACGGCAGGGGAAGGCTGATACTTTTATCACGGCACCCACCTAGCAGAGGCTAGGTGTCAAAATATAGGGGAACGGCATTTTGGGGCTTATCTCAGAGGCTGATTCTTCAGGATTAATACCTGGGGAACGGCCTCTTTCATTTTTCATTGAGCAGGATCTGCAGCTTCTGGCTGATATTCGAGGTTTCCTGGGATAGATTGCGAAGATGTGATTTTATATATTCGATCTCTGATTTCATCGCCGCTTCGTTCCTCATCAGCGATTCGATTTTGTGCTTAAGCGCCTTGAATGTACTTGTAATAAGCTCTTTGAAGTCTTCTGCGGTGATTGCTTCGGGATCGGGAAATATTTCCCCGACGAATGCCAGTTTCAGCCCGTTTTCGAGGTTGGCCGGAAGCATGGTACATACGGGCGCCTTGTCGCTCTCCACAGGGTTATTGGCGGTATATCGCGTCAACAAAGGATTGCCCGGCGCAAAAGGGTATTTGTCTGTTTTGGTCCATGTTTGGCCGGAGGCGTCGCATGAGGCGTACATGATATTCCTATCCCGTAACCAATAAACAAGCGTTTTCTGGTTTATCACGGCTATGGATGCATCTTCAAACGGGCTGTCGGATACACTGAGGATTTTATGACCCATCCATCCGCCGCCGCTTTTAATTTCCTTGTCATAGGCCAGCTCATACCTGTTATCCGTTTGTCGCTCATATATGATATGAATATTGCTGCTCCTGTCAGGTATGGCGGATATGAATCTGCAGTTGCCCGAATGGTTGGTGACGGGAATGAAGCTGCTCCATCTTTTTTGTGAACCGGTATGCTTTTTGTAGCCGACCTGCATATAATTGCCGTCAAACAAATTGTAAAATATCTTTAATGTGCCGGCCGGGGCATAAAGCGGAGCATAGCATGAATCAGAAGGTATATAATCGATGATGGACGGCATTGCCGGAATCCCGCCGACAACCTGCTGATAGCCGAGGAACCTGTCATTCCCGTGTCGCAGTATGTATAACAACACCGGATCCTTATCCTCCGCCAATATCCGGATATGCTTGTCATATTGCGACGGATTCTTGCTTTTGAGGGCCGTGACCGGGGCTTCCGTCTTAAGATTGTTTTCCGGGTCGCAATTTATGTATGTATAGTTTATATTGCCATGAGAATCCTGCCAGGCAATGTGGAAACTATCATCTCTGTCCATAGCCGCATCAAACCCGCTCCCGACACCCGGCCCGGCAATCTTTTCCACCCTGGACCAGAAGTTGCGTCCGGCAAGGTATGAATAACATATGAACCCTTCCGCGGAAAAGAAGAAGTTGAATACCTTTCCTGATGATTGTCTGAAAATATGATTCCTTATCATGCTCCAGGCCGTGCAAGCCTCCTTCCGGCTGGATGATTTGCCATGCAGTATATGTTTATGTGCTTTGTGCCGCAAGCTATTCCTCAACGACAAAAAAACCTGCACCAAAAGGTGCTAAAAACATATTATGAAAATGAGAGAAACTTAGTTATGGGTAATTTTTACTTAATGGAGGTTTTAAATTATGGGCAGCAATGATGAAAGAATGGCTTGCGGGCTGATTTCCGACAGGGACCTTAGCAAGCTGAAGGAATCGGTATGTATTCAGACCGAGAAGATATATGATTCCTGCAGCGGAAGAGACTGCATCGAAGACGAGACCGTATGGTTCCCTAGCGAAAAAATACAATGGCTTCTTTCAAAGGCGCAGAGCGTAAAGTGCAACAAAGCCGAAGTCGTCGATGTATCTGCCGATGTCCAACCGGTGCCCTTCAAACGGGGGTTTTATACGGTTGAGATCAGGTTCTTCATCAAAGTGAAGTTGGAATTCGTAGTAGTAAAACCCAACGGCTGTGTGAAGGTTTACTGCGTACCCGGTATTGTGACATTCTGCAAGAAGGTCATACTGTTCGGTTCCGAAGGTAATGTGAAGATATTCAAATCGCATCCGATAGGATCCAAATCCGGATCTATGCTACAGCAGAACAATCTTCCGTTTGCTAAAATCGAGGTTGCCGATCCCATCTGCCTGTGCGCGAAGATCGTAGAGTGCAGGGAGTGGAAGAGCGAGTGCTGCGAAGAAATTCCAAGACATATCGCCGAAATTGTAGATGAAAAGGCCGACTTTGAGGACATCGAAGTTGAGACAGTCAAGGACGAAAGGCACTGCCATGTATACCACAAGGTACTTGCGACGGTAGGGCTTTTCTCGATAGTAAAACTCGCCAGGTTAGTTCAGCTGCTGATTCCGGCATTTGATTTCTGCGTACCTACAAAGCCTTGTGTTGCTTCAACGGAAAGCGACCCATGCGAACTATTCGAGACTATTGATTTCCCCGTAGAAGAGTTTTTCCCTCCACAGAAGTATGATTTTCCGGAAGCAATGGAAGAGGAGAGGGCGATCAGAAGGGGAATGGACAGCTGATCTTGCCCTATCCCACCAGGGAAACTGCTTTTCGCGGCAGTACATAAAGGGATAGTGCGACTATCCCTTTATGTCATGCTTTTTTTACTGTTTTACATCGCCCTTCCCGGGATAACAAGGTCGACTATCCCATAAACGAGGGCGCCAATAATCGCTCCCCAAACAGTGACTGTAAAACCGGCGACAAAGTACTGTGTTACGTAGATTATAACTGCGGCAAGGATGAAACCGGTTATCCCTCTCCCGAAGGGCGTAGCATCAACACCGATCAGCCTTGATGCCACGTAGTCAAGTAATGCGAGGACTAACGCACCCAGGAGCAGCGGCCAGATTCCGTTGATGGAAAAACCGGGTGTTAAAGCTGCCGTAATTGCCAGAACTATCGCGCCGACTACCAATCTGATCAGGAAATGCGACAGGTTGAATTGTTGTTCTGCTTTAGCGCCTTGATATTGTTCATCAGCCAAGTTATTCACTCCCTTTTTATCAATACACAG
>CAZCKQ010000148.1:0-1687 GCA_964499315.1 uncultured Eubacteriales bacterium
TACGCCGTCTACATGACCGGCCTGCGCGAGTCTGTCAAACAGCTTTTGATTCAGCGCGTCAAAATCACTGTCCCCGACGGGTCCCGAGGCATGGGCCTGCGCGAAAAATCCCGGAACGATCCGCACATCCCCCGCTTCATCCAGGCAGCTATAAACTCCGCCCAGTTCCAGCAAAGTCCCCCGCATGGTCTCCAATTCGCGGCCATCTAATTTGCAAGTAAAGCTTTGCTGCGTTGAAGGCACAGGATTGAAGGAATCCGCTTCCATGTGGATCCCGCCGACAAATATCCGATACATAAATTTCCTCCAGGTAAAACCAGAAATTAAGGCATAGCGTTATAAACCATACAGTTATAATTCATACATATCTTATATTTCTTATATTGGCTTGTCAATTAATGAATGGCTGAATGACTTGACTGCTCAGCCTGGCAGGCAACCCTATTCTTCCCGCCGGCCTTGGCTTTCATAAGCAGCTCATCCGCCTTAAACAGTAAAGATTGCGCAGTATCACCTTTTTCAAGAGTTGCAATACCAAAGCTGCAGGTGATATTCTTTGTCGGGTCGCACAAATTATCCTGAATATATATTCTCAGCCTTTCCGCTATCTCTCCCGCTTGCCGGATATCCGTGTTGGGAAGCAGAATAACAAATTCCTCGCCGCCCCATCTGGCGAAAACATCGGTATTTCGTATTGACTTCTTAGTTGCTGCCGCAATATCTTTTAATACGCCATCCCCCGCCAGATGCCCGCAGCTGTCGTTGATCCTTTTAAAATCATCTATATCAAAGAGAATTAATGAAAGAGGATTACCGTATCTGTTGGAGAAATTTATCCACTTCTCCGTATCCTCATCAAACTTTGCTCTGTTATAAATACCTGTCAATGGATCGGTAACAGATAATGCCAGGAGTTCTCTGCCGGCCGCAAATTGTTTTCTCTTATATGAATTGGTCAAACTGGCATTTACATTGCAATAGATGAGCAAGATGATCTGATATACGATCATCTTATAAATATCGTACTCTCCAAGGCCTACTATCTTTTGCGCGGGATAAAGAAAATACAGTATGCTCATTAAAACCGAAATGATCTGAGTAAGCACTAATTTGTTGGGAATAACGTATATCGATAAAGAAATAACCATTAAGCCAAGAAAACTCAAGTAACTGAGAGAATTGTACTGTCCAAGGGTAACCAGGTATGCTGCGGCAATACCGGCTTCATATCCGGTTAATAAAAAGAAAAGATTTGTATGCTTCATTATGCGTTTTGCAAATAAAAAGACTATAATCGAAATAATTAAAAACAGCACTCGAGTAATTGTTATAATCAAAATTGAAGAAGTGTTCTCAATAGCATAAATATCGTTGCCAAGAAACGACATGAATATAACGCCGAAAATTAGCGCAACAAGCGCTGCGGCTTTGGTTTGGCCGCCTATACCGTGGTCAAGAAATTCGCTTTCCACGGACTTATCGACGAATTCGCCGAATAAGGATATATTATAATTTTTTTTGTTATGCATATATTTGTTATTCAATATACCATTATGGTTTTCAATATACAATAGGGCCTTCGTCTCAGATGGAACTCATTGATCCCCTGCGGAATACTATATCATCGGTGGGGTACAATATTACTGCATTGACACAATATTACTGCACAGAGTACATATTACCGAAG
>CAZCKQ010000148.1:1787-4947 GCA_964499315.1 uncultured Eubacteriales bacterium
GGCTATGCCGGTACGGCATATGCTAAACCGTTAAAGGACGATGAATCAATAACCCTTCATATAAAAAAGGGTATATAAATTGTGTGATAAAATGGAAATACGATCTCAGTGAAGTCGCATATTATGAAATCTTGGTCGAAAAGGACGGTTCATTTGTTGTGGATCCCGTAACCGAATATCTGAAGAAGCCTTCGAAAAATGGACGTGTGGCCTATAAAGTTGCAGCGACAACTCCGGGCACATATCGTTTTTTGATACTATTGAGAAATGCTTATGGGGGAACAATAAACTTCCCACCTGATTATTACTATTATACGGTAGAATAACCCAGGTAACCTAGGTAACTAAGGCACCTCAGGTAACTGGGGTAACTCAGGTGTATAAAATTATGCTACTGGTCAAAATATCAAGTAATGGGCGCACTTGAATTATAAAATCCGACTATCGCGCATATTTATACGTGAAACACATTAAGAATCAGCATATTCATGCAATAATTGGGGTAATATGGAAATTATATGTCCCATTACTTGAAAATTTGACCAGTTGACGCGCGGGATGCGCAAGGCGCGTCTTTGTACATGTTGCCGAACTTGAGCGCGCAGTGGGGGCAAGCTTTGACGCAGTCGCCGCAGCGCACGCATTCGGGGTTGTTCGGCGTGTCGGCGGGGTAGATATCCGCCTTGCAGGCACCCGCGCACACACCACAGCGTGTACATTTAGACGAATCCAGCTTCAAACCGAAAACGGAGATCCTGTTGAACTGCGCGTATATGGCTCCCAAGGGGCAAATAAAGCGGCAGAAGGGACGGTAGATAAACACCGCTGACACAATCATCGCGATGAGCAGCAACATCTTCCAGGAGAACAGCAAGCCAACGGTTTGCCGGAGCGATTGGTTCAATGCCACGAGCGGTACGCCCGCCTCAAGTGTGCCCGCGGGGCATATGTATTTGCAGAACGCAGGTATCGTCACGCTGTTTTGCAGGAGAAACAAAGCGGGGAGCAGCAGCACGAACACGATAAGCATCGCGTATTTGCCGTATTTGAGCACGCCAAACGCGCGTTTATTGCGCAGTTTGGGAGAGGGAATTTTGTGCAGCAGCTCTTGCACAAGGCCGAATGGGCACGCCCAACCGCAGATAAACCGCCCGAAAAGCGCGCCAACGAGTATCAAAAAGCCTACGACGTAAAGGCTGACTTTATTTTTCACTGTGCCGATAGAAGATTGCAAGGAGCCGATGGGACACGAACCCACCGCGCCGGGGCACGAGTAACAGTTGAGGCCCGGCACGCATATCTTTTTAAGGTCGCCCTGGTATATGCGCCCCTTTACAAAACCCGGCAGGTTTATGTTGTATAGCAGCGCGGTCAGCGCTTGCACGATCCTTCGTCTAACCAATGCCGATACACTCCAGACAGATATATATGGCCTTGCGCAGTACCGCGGGCAGCTCGCCGCTGAGTATGCCTGCAACGATGAGCGCCGCGCCAAGAGAGGCAAAAGCGATGGGCAATATCCTGCGTGCGCGGCTCATTGTCCCTTCACCTCCTCCAGCGCATCCAGCGCCATCTTCTCAGCCTCCAGCGCTTTCAATGCGGCGCGGAAGCTCCGGTAATCCGAAGGGCCGGCGAAATATGCCGTGATGACACCCTCTGTGTTGACTATAAACGTTTGAGGAAGAAACTGCACTGGATAATTCGGGAAAGGCGCGCCGTCCTCGGCGTATGCAAACGGCATGGTGTTGCCGATCTGGTCTATATAGTCCCTGACGGTCGCTTCATCCTCGCCTATGTCGATAATCAGGAAGTCGGCCTCGCCGACCATCTCCTTATACAGCTTCTCGATGTGGGGCATCTCTTCCCAGCATGATCCGCACCACGTCGCGAACAGGTTAATAAGCACAGGTTTGCCCTGTTTCCCGGAAAACGTAAAGTCACCTCCGCCCACCAGCGGCAGGGAAAATGCGGGCATGATCCCGTCGGCGAATTCCTTCGGAGCGCGCGTAGGCTGGACGGGATTCTCCAAGATCGGCAGATCCTGCCCGGCCTTTTCAAGAGCGGCCCGGTAGTTCTCGTAATCTGATGCGCCGGGGAAATAGCCGGTGAGCGCGCCGCCCGCGCTGAGCACTAACGTCTGTGGGATAAGTGAATATTCCTCGCCATAAGGCCCATCGGCATCGAGGGTATACGCAAACGGCAGAGTATATCCGTTGTCGTCCGCGAAGGCCTTGGTCGCGGCCTCGTCCTCGCCCAAATTGATGACGATAAAAGTCGCTTCGTCACCCATGTCCTTATAGAGCCGCTCGATATCGGCCATCCTCTCGACGCCTTGCGCGTTCGATGTCGTAAACATGTTGATGAATATCGGCTTGCCCAAGTTTTCGTACAGCGTGAAGGTACCGCCGCCCACCAGGGGTACGGAGAAATCCGGCATGGCATTGGCGGCAGGCTCGGTTTTTGTGGTCGGCTCAGCGGTCGGTTCGGTTTTCGCGGTCGGCTCGGGTGTGAGCGAAACCGTGGGATCGGCCGGGGACGGAGCGCTTTTGCCGCATCCAGCCATCAGGAGCAACAAAGCGGCGAACAGACTTATTAAAACGCAGGATCTATTACGCATAGTGTCCTCCCTAGTCCCGGCTTGCAGCCACCATGTACTTGCTTATTACTATAATACCTTGGGCAAACAGCGCAAGTCAACGCCAACCCACCTATCCCGGAAACACGCAATCCATTCGTTGAATCGTGGATAGTGAATTCATTTCAACTATTTCCCTGAAATACCGTGTCTATATCCCTGCATAGGTATTAAACTGCCTTGCGCCCTGTTTCTGCCGCTACGGGCAGTCCGCCGGGACTCATTAAACGCTGGCCGGCAAAATAAACGTTTTTTATGCTTTCGGGTTTAGAAGGATAGCTTTGCATTTTGCTCCCTTTTCCCATTATTGACATCCACGAACCTTTATATGAATGTAAATACCGTTCATAGGTCAGCGGCGTTGCTACATCCCAAACGGCTACCTTCCCGGCAGTTTGAGGATATTTTTTCGCCAATACGCGTATGATAATTTGCTTATATTCTGCCACTCTCGGCGGTTATAAAGGATACGCAGGACGTGGACCTCGCGCTCATGCAGATGAAGTCCGAGACGCTCAAGAAGAT
>CAZCKQ010000149.1:0-4944 GCA_964499315.1 uncultured Eubacteriales bacterium
GATGTTGCCTGCCTTTACGCTGGAAGGGCAGCCCGGTACCGGCGCAGCCGGTCCTTATCTTTATAAGCCGGTAGTTTCAATGCCGGTTATTGTTACTGTGGAGGCGCCGGGCTATAAAAGCGTAAAAAAAATACTATTCTTAATTAAGGGCAGGGAGAGCAAAGTCTACCTAACGAGAGATTAAATATCCGCCTAAAACCGTTGACAGCGTAAGACTATCGTGATAGTGGATCAAGGAAGGCCTTTTTCGCGGCTTTTATCGACAAACGTAAATTAAGTGCGGACGAAATTGATGAGTTGAGACGTATCATCGAAAAGAGCGGTGAATGAAGAGTGGTGAATGATGTGGTGAATGATGTGGTGAATGATGTGGTGAATGATGTGTTGAGCTTGAACGCTGCGCTGAATACCGGATTTTACTTTCTATTGAACATGAGCATCACCGCGTCCTTAATAGGCATATTATTGATGCTGCTGAGATTAAATAAGGATATCCCCGGATTTGTAAAATACTCTTTATGGGGCCTGGCTTTTGTACGCCTTGTTTTTCCGTTTGCCTTATCGAGTGAAATAAGCGTGTTCAACCTGGCAAAAGGATTAATAAAAAGGGTTGTTGACGCGCCCTTTTCAGGATTGGTACCGGACGGCGGCAAAGTCGATGTGACAATCACCAACTATATCGGAGCGACGCGGTTGAGACGCCTATGGTTTTCGGTGTCTTGAGGCCGAGGATAATTATCCCGCCGGGGCTTGATGAAAACTTGCAGGCATTGGATTATGTATTGCTGCATGAGCGGATACATATTAAAAGGCGCGATAACCTGCTGCGTCTGCTGGGTATCTTCACGGCCTGCATCCATTGGTTCAATCCCCTTGTATGGGTTTTATTGAGAATGTTCTTCAACGATATGGAGCTGTCCTGCGATATGAAAGCCGTGAGGCATTTGTCCAAAGAGGAGCGGGGGGATTACGCAAGGGTATTGGTAAATCTGGGCTCACGGGATAGGGTATTCATGTCGACGGCATTTAGCAAAACGAATGTACGAGTCAGGGTATTCAATGTAATGGGCTATAAGCAAATGACTATTCTGGCGGTTATTGTCTCGATATTCTTCATTGCCGCGGCAGTGGCAGCGCTTATCACAAATCCTGTAGCACAGCATTAGCGTAAAGCAGAAATTGGGAGGCAGAGAGGTTTATTCATGCAAAACCATGACCATCATCATATTCATATTAAAAATATAATAGCTTCTAAAGTAGCCTTGCTTTTATGCACGTTGATTTTTGTTTGGGCATTCAGCGCATGCACATTACGTGAAAACGCCGCTGTCGAGTTTACTGTCGAATCTGCTACCGAGGTTGCTATTGAGTTTGCTGATAAAAATCTTGAAGCGGCGATAAGGGACGCATTAGGGAAGGATAAGGATGAAGGCGAAATCACCACAGCAGATGCGGCAGCGGTCACCGAGCTCAATCTGAGTAAAAGAGTACAAAGAATATTTGATTCGTCCATGATCGATACAAGCCATAATATAACAAATCTCGATGGCCTGCAGCACTTTACCAGGCTGGAAAGGTTTGATTTGCAAGGCGACAATATAACCGACATCTCGCCACTGAAGAACTTGAAGAGGCTTAAAGAGCTTAACCTGTGCTGTAATTCCCTGCAGAGCATCGAAGCGCTGGGGAATCTGGTAAACCTGGAGAAGCTGAATATCTCATGGAACGGGATATCTGAATCTGATATAGGCCCTCTTGAAAAGCTGACGCGTTTGAAGGAACTGTGGCTCGGAAGCTCTTCGATGCTCAGACCTGTAGCGTATGGCGAAAATAAGATAAGCGACGTCAGCGCTTTAAAAGATATGAGCGACATGGAGATCCTTGATCTTCAGGAGCTTGATATCAAGGATACAGGGGCTTTGAAGAGGATGACAAAACTTGAATATCTGAATTTGCATAACAATAAGATTGGCGATATCGATGCCCTGAGGAATATGAAGTCATTAAAAGAGCTTGATTTAAGCAATAACGCAATTTACAGCATAGAAGCCCTGGCTGACATGACCCAACTAAAAAAGCTGGTGCTGCAGGAGAATAAGATAGAAGAAGTGGGTGCTTTAGCTAATATGACCGACCTTGAGCACCTTATGCTTACAAATAATTGCATAACCGGCATTGATGCGCTGGGAGGCCTGAAGAGGCTAAAGGTGCTGCATTTGTATGGCAACAGGATAGAAAATATCGACCCACTGGGCGAATTGACCAATCTGGAGACACTAAATATCGGAGGGAACCCTATCAGAGACTATTCACCGCTGGAGAAGCTTGGTACCACTAATATTCAAGGTATAAACTTTCCTTTCTTCAAAGAACCTCCCGATAGAGGCGATGTACCTGACCATTTTAAATGGAACCCGTATACAGGCGGATACTATGACCCGACCGAATTCGAGTGGGATGTTAAAAGCCAGAGTTATATTGATGTGAAGTCGTACCGTCTGCCTGCCGTTCAGATCAGTGAAAATAGTAAGTTCTCTCCGATTGGCGGTATACCATTGGAATCCGCAAAGCAATTGATAGCGGAACATTTAATAGAAAGCGGTACTAAAGGCGATGTTAAAGCCAATTTAGCCATTGAAGAAATCACCGCAAAAGAGGGCTGGTATAACGGCAGACTGCAGATTTACAGAGTGGAACTTGACTACGCGTGGCTTGACGGAGTAGCTGTAATCAAAGACGGAAAGGTAGTGTGCGTGCTTGAAGGAATGCCCACATACGAGGTTTTTTTGGCCGATCTCGATAAGGATAATAATTATGAGATTTATACAAATATATCGATGGGTTCGGGTATAGTCAGCAATGAAATCAGAGGTTACAATATTTCATCCGGGACCAAATATGCCCTTTCGATGCGCGCGAAGCGGGATCTGTCCTTATTTATCAAAGACGGGATGTTGTATGTAAAACAATTCGAATATCCGGCGCGGAAGAATCAGGAACCCGTCGAAATAAACATGCCGGTCATTACAAAGGACGGTAAGCTTGGACTTGGTCTCAAGTAAGGTTTTGTTTATTATAATGTAATATAAAAACTGATTATAATTTGGAATTTTTTATGTTACGCTATATTTTAAGATGGATAGATTGAAAGGAGCAGATATGGATATCCGGCTCTTTGAAAAGTCAAACGAACAATATGTAAACGAAGCGGCAGACCTGCTATCGGCTTGCTTTCCGCATGCTTACAGCAACTGTGCCGCTGAGGAAATTGCAGAAATACTTGATGAAAAACGGATCGCAGTTATGGCTGTAGAGGATAATCACCTGGTCGGCTTTGTCGGGGCTATTCCGCAATATGGGGTTACAGGGTGGGAGCTTCATCCGCTTGTTGTAAAACAAACTTATCGCAATAAGGGTATCGGCTCCCGGCTTGTTTCTGCGCTTGAGAAAGAAGTTGCAGCCCATGGCGGAGTTGTCATATATCTGGGTACGGATGATGAATTTGGTAGGACTACGCTTTCAGGGACTGACTTGTTTGACAGGCCATTTGAAAGAATACAAGATATTAAAAACTTAGGCAACCATCCATATGAATTCTATCAAAAGAACGGATACATGATCGTTGGTGTAATTCCCGATGCAAACGGGCCTGGAAAGCCTGATATCTGGATGGCGAAAAGGATTGCGTTATGAATATTCATTTTGCGCCTTATGAAGGTAAAAAGCCTTACATATTCGTGAGCTATGCCCACGCAGACGCTGAAAAGGTGCTTCCTGTGATCAAAGAACTGCATGACAGGCATTACCGCGTCTGGTACGACACCGGCATCGAGGCAGGCGCCAACTGGCCCGAAGTCATTGCCGGCCATCTTTCAGACGCATCATGTTCTTGTTCATCGTTTCCGAGAAATTCCTCAGATCGCAGAACTGCGCCCGCGAGGTCAACTTATCGGTAGACATGAAACTCCCCATGGCCGTTGTGTATCTTGACGATGCGCAACTGCCTCCCGGCATGAGAATGCAGCTTTCCGAGGCTGTATCGGTGAAGGCCTTTGACACCGGAAACACCGTAAGCCCGGATACTTGTGCCGAAGCCCTTCTGAAAGCCGGCGCGTTCCCCGACACATTCATCGGGGATGGGATCGAAGGATATGAAATCAACACAGTTAAAAAACGAAAGAAGTTGAATATCGGAATCCTTGTCGGAATTTTGGGCGTCGTCATCGCCTTATGCGCCGTAGCTGCGCTGATCGGCCTGACGCAGGGCAATGCCCTGAAGGACATTTCTCCGCTCTATAAACTCAATCGCCTCGAATATCTGGATGTTTCCTGCAACCCGATTACAGACCTTAAAGGGATAGACAAGGCCACGTCGTTGACTACGTTGAGCATTGCATATACAAAAGTTACGGATGTATCTCCGCTGCTGGATTGCCCGTCGACCTGGCAAAAAAGAATAAACCATACTGCAGCTGAAAACATTAATACTGTGGATAAGATACTTGATAAGATACTCATTGTAGAGGATGAGCAGTATATACGTGAATTCATCTCTATTAATCTTGCCCGCAATAACTTCAAAGTATATGAGGCTGACTCGGGTGAGCGGGCTCTTGAATTCCTGGCTGAAAATAAGATGGATCTGGTGCTTCTCGATTTGAAGCTTCCGGGAATCGATGGCTACACTGTATGCAGGGAGATATGCAGCAAGTATCCCGATACGGCGATAATCATGGTCACGGCAAAGAGTCAGGATATGGACAAGGTAATGGGACTTGAGCTTGGGGCCGATGATTATATTGCAAAGCCCTTTAATCCATATGAGCTTGTTGCGCGCATCCGGTCGGTGATCCGCCGGACCAAAGCCAAAGAAGACCATGGCGGAAATGTTATAGAACGGGGAATAATAAAAATTGACCTTGATGCCCGCAAGCTATATAAAGA
>CAZCKQ010000150.1:0-2691 GCA_964499315.1 uncultured Eubacteriales bacterium
CACGAAGAATATGGAGCGCTATGGAATAAGCTCGGCAGGATCGAAATCAGGATGGTCGAGAAGAATGAGGAATGTAGACATAATATCGGGGATACGTTCATTTATGAAAATCCTTACAGGAAGCCTGAAGGAGTCTGCAATGCTTTGCTGCATGTATTGGACCTGTATACATGGCGGGTAGCGTTAGGCTTTCCGTCGTGGAATTCCGAAAACAGGAAAGTTTATAAAATCCATTGTCCCGACCCGAAAGGCACTGTCTGGGAGATTCGAAAGATATCAAAGATGTCACCAAAGATTGTGATAAGAGAAATTAATGACGATGAAATTGATAATTCGGCAATAACCTCATAATACTACTCGCGAAATTGCATAATAAAGTATATCAATAATTGGATAATGTACGGCACAGCAATTAAAAGGAGTAATAATATGCGTCTGAAAAATAAAGCGGCAGTCATAACCGGGGCAGGGAGCGGGATTGGCAGGGAGACGGCGATTTTGTTTGCGAAGGAAGGGGCAAAAGTGGCCGCGTCCGACTACAATGCCAGGACTGCAGAAGAAACGGTACAGATCATCAAGAGCGCCGGCGGTGAAGCCATCATGGTCAAATGCGACGTATCAAAAGAGGAAGAAGTAAAAAACCTGATGCAGCAGGCATTTGACAAGTTTGGACGCCTCGATGCCCTTTTCTCCAACGCCGGTATCGGCGAGGTCGGCTCTGCGGCCGATTTAAACGAAGATGCCTGGGATCGCCTTATCGGAATAAACCTGAAAGGCGTTTTTCTTTGCGCCAAGCACGCGATCCCTTACATGAAGAAGAGCGGAGGGGGCAGTATCATAAATAACGCGTCAATCCTCGGGCATGTCGGCTTTCCCGGTGCGGCCGCATATAACGCAGCCAAAGGCGGGGTGGTCATACTGACTAAGAACCTTGCGCTGGATTATGCCAAAGACAGGATACGCGTCAATGCTGTAAGCCCCGGTTTTATACGCACTCCCATGGTGGAAAAGGGCGCTGTCGAGGGAATGCTCGATAAAATTGCGGCGATGCATCCGCTCGGGCGTCTCGGCGAACCGATAGAAGTCGCCAACTGCGTGCTCTTCCTCGCGTCCGAAGAATCGTCTTTCGTGACGGGCATCAGCTTGCTGGTCGATGGCGGCTATACCGCGCAGTAAGCACGGTAGAGCAGAATTATATTTTGCGAAAGCAGTTGTCCGAATTCTGAAAGCATATTATCGTATTCCCACTTTGTCTTCGATTACCTTCTTAAGCGCATCCTTTTCAATAAAACCTGTGTTGCTCCAGACTTCGTTGCCCTCCGAATCGTATAGTATCTGGGTGGGTATGAGATCAAAAGGGTGTTTCTTATAATACTCCATCGCCAGCTCGTACTGTTTGTCGATATCTACCGGTTCAACAACAAGCCTGCCTTTGTATTCGTTTTTCAATTCTTTTAAAATCGGCTCCATCATCCGGCAAGGCGGGCATGTCTCCGACCCGAGTTCCACAAGTTTGGGGAGGTTCTCTCCCTGCTGAGCGGTCTCATCGGATGAAGGAGGTATATCGGTTTTTTTTTGCAGGTTCTTATATAGGAATATCCCTGCCACAACGAGCAGAACCGCTAATACAACGCTGATTTTATACCTTCCGGACATCATAGTCCTCCTTTAGTTCCTTCCGGGAATATAGAACCCTTATGTCTGATTGAATTATAGTTAATTATAGTTTATTATATCGGCCTCAAACAAGCATATATGGTTAACAATTTTACATTATGTTAATATACTGAAATATAGTGTTATCCATGAGGAGGATTTTGTGGCATTCTCTGAAAGAGAACTGTTGGCGAGGTTGATAAAATGCGAAGCCGGCGGGGAAGGTGCAGACGGTATGAAGGCTGTCGCTACCGTAGTTATGAACAGGGTGCATGTCGCATACGGGGAATATCTCAGGGTGAACCAAGGCAGCCTGCGGCGGGTGATAGAGCAACCGTTCCAATTTACATGCATGATGGCGACTGTATATGGTAATGTGAATCCTCAGACGGTCTGGTCAAGCCCGCCGGAGCAGATACATTATGACATTGCCGACTGGGCGCTGGCAGGCAACAAGCACCAGGGCGCCGGTGACTGCCTGTGGTATTATAACCCTTTTAGCCCGCAATGTGAAAACTATTTCCCCCGGAACAGGACCGGAAGTTTTTTCAACAGGATCGGGCAGCATTGCTTCTATTTGCCGACACCGCTGTACGCCAATACTTGAAATAATGTATTTAAGAAAGGAAGTACAATTATGCTATATATGAATAATAAAAATAAAAGGAATACATGCGCAATGCCTTCAGTTAGCGGGAGCGGGGCGTTTCCGACGCCCGGTATGCTTCCGTCGCTTGGCATATTTCCGGCGCCGGGCATGGTTCCAACGCCTGGCATGTTTCCGGCAACCAGTCAAATGCCCACCGGGATACCGACAGGCCCGGCAACCTCTCCTCTGCCGCTTCCTGCAGGGCAGACAGCGCAGCAGATGCCGATGAACGGGCAGCAGTTCCCAATGGCGGCGCAGCCGCCGTTAATGGGGCAGCTGCCGTTAACGGGGCAGCCGGCTCCGCAGACGGTCGAAAGTACCGCATTTCTTCCCGGTTTCCTCAGAACTCAAATAGGTCGGAGAGTGCGTGTAGAGTTTCTTATCGG
>CAZCKQ010000150.1:2791-4941 GCA_964499315.1 uncultured Eubacteriales bacterium
CCGGTTTCCTCAGAACTCAAATAGGTCGGAGAGTGCGTGTAGAGTTTCTTATCGGCACGAATGGGCCGCTTGTAGACCGGACGGGCACGCTTCTCGCAGTTGGTGCAAGCTATATCCTTTTACAGCCGACCGACAGCGACGATCTGCTCACGTGCGACTGGTATTCGATCAGGTTTGTGACGATATTGCTGTAATATTGCTGTGCTATAAGTTTATAGAATTCGGGTTTTATGTATTTGCCCCTTTAAAGAAGTATACTGATGCTGTATTGTATATTATAGATATCAGAACGGAGGGCGCAATTATGACGAACCGGTTTATTAATATCCCACAAAGCGAACTTATCAAAGGTATCGAATGGACAAGCGAGCGTATCTCATATCCCGATGCCGAAATCAAGGGTGATACATACCCGATGACCTGGGCCGACGACGACGAGATATATACCTCTGCCGGCGATCCCGGATGGGGAGAAAGCAGGAATGGTCTGGACGTCGAGAAGTTCAGCGGCGGACCGGAGGATTACAAGATTACGAAAGTCAACCACATGAACGATTAC
The DNA here is from genome assembly GCA_964499315.1 of uncultured Eubacteriales bacterium. Classification (GTDB taxonomy): domain Bacteria; phylum Bacillota; class Clostridia; order Acetivibrionales; family CAYWGM01; genus CAYWGM01. Next base: position 3,351 of record CAZCKQ010000150.1, read on the forward strand.
TCGGGCTATGGCGGGGACGGACCAAAGCCCTGCGGGATGATCTGCGTGGACGGCGTCCTGTACCTGGCGTTCCAGAATATGCTCCGCAACCGTAAACCGCCGTTCAGTCTGGCGTCGCAGCATGGGAGCGACGCCCATATCGTATATTCCAGTACAAAGGGCTATTACTTTGTTCCAAACCTTTGCAACATTACTGCGCCGATGTTTCCGGGGCACCGGTTCGGAGGGCCTTCATTCATCAATTTCGGCAAGAACAACGACAATGCCCGCGACAGTTATGTTTACGCCGTGTCGTCCGACCAGTGGGACAACGGCAGCAACCTTCGTCTCGGCCGCGTCCCGGCTGGCAGTATCGTGCGCCGCGAGTCATGGGAATGGGTATCGGCTTTCGGTCCGTCGGGAGAACCCGCGTGGACCGCAGAAGCGGATAACGCGATTCCTATATTGAGTATACATCGCTGGCTCGGACTGCCCGAGATGGTCTACATGGCCGGGATAAGGAGGTATCTGCTCCTGACCTGGAGGCTGCACAAAGATTTCTCCTATAAAGACGGCACGGACCTGTTGATCTTCGAATCTCCCGAGCCGTGGGGGCCTTTCTCTCTTGTCCACTTCGAGGAATATTGGGAGGGCAAAGAGTTCAACCCCTATTGCCCGCGTGTTCCCTTGAAATGGGTTGATCCGGACGGCGTCACTTGCTGGATGCAATTCTCTGGCAGTTGGGGTCCCGAAGGGCAGAAAGCAGGCTATTACCGTTCCAGCGTGCGCCAATTCAAATTGATCATGAGATAGAAGCCTCAGGCAACGCTCCTGTATCTGCCGGATTTTCAGGATTATTAGGGTTTTCAGGATTATCGCCCATCTGTTTGTCGATAAGCACCGCGTACAGTTCGGCAAACGTTGCCTGTATATACGGATTAAGGAAAACAAAACCTATCCCGGCGGTAATCAGGCAAAGTATAAACCAGCCCAAAAAGCTTAAATAGAGCTTGAAGATAGCCCATTTTTGGCCGTCGGTGATCCCCCTCGACAATTTAAGCGCCCTGTCAAGCTCCATCTTCGGATATTCCGCCATCAGATAATCCACCATCATATACTGGATACCCTTGATTATGCCCGGCACAATGAAGAGCAGGCTCCAAAGGAATACGCGAAGGTTTTTCAGGAACATGACCTTTACGATATTCCTGTAATCGGCGCCGAAGCTCGAGAGCAGTTTTCCGGCATCGGCCCTGCCTTTGCGGTTGTCGAGGTAGAACCTGTTCTGACCCACGGCCGTAGGGAAGCTGATAAACGCCATATAGACAGCAATAAAACAAAATGCCAGTATACTCAGGATAATTCCGACGATAACTACTGCTATGATGATAACGCCGGCCACCGGAAGCAGTTCGGATAAATCCGATCTGATGATGAATTCTTTGAATTGTGATTCATAACGTGAATACTCGTGGGTAAACCTTGCTCCAAGATTGTGATCGGGACCGTGACTTCCCCATACTCCGCCGCCCAATAACGATCCGGTAAGTAGCACTCAACCCAGAAAGCGGACCAGGAATGCCAGCCAGTAACAGCTTTTAAGCGCCGCTTT
>CAZCKQ010000151.1:0-4936 GCA_964499315.1 uncultured Eubacteriales bacterium
TTCCGCCATATCCACCTCCGATCAATCCATAAATCAGTTAATTCATCAATCAAAAATCAAGTCAGCGCTATTGAAGACAGGCCCATCTTTGCAGACATGGGCATAACGCCATCCGCGCTCCCTATCGTTGGCTTTACAGGCGCATACGAGGCATGCGCCTATGCCGCAGCCCATCCTTTCCTCCATGCAGACCTGGCATCCGATGCCCGCACTGCCGGCAATCCGGCTTACTTCCTTCAGCATTGGCACAGGACCGCATGTAAAAATCATATCATATTTATCCGATGCAAGGGACTGCTCAAGCGAACATGTAACCAGACCCGCGGTACCGTAGCTGCCGTCTTCGGTCGTGATCATAAGCTCCTCGCAGCTGGTCGTCAATTCATCTTTGCAAAATATGCCTTGCTTATTCCTGTAGCCGACGAACACCTTCCTGCGGCAACTGCACAGGTCCGCGCCGATTCTGTCAAGCAGGAACAACAACGGGAATACCCCCAGTCCGCCGCCTATGACAGCTATCTTCTTCAACCCGGGCCTGACTGTAAACCCATGGCCGAGCGGACCCATTATATCAAGCGTATCTCCGGGTTTTACCGCCGCAAGGATGTGAGTGCCTTTTCCTTTGACCTTAAACGTAAACTCAAATGTATTGCTTCGCCTGTCGGCGCCGGATATGCTGAAAGGTCTCCTCAACATGAATTCGCCGTGATTAGGGATATTCACATTGATGAATTGCCCAGGTACGGCTGAAGCCGCGATATACTCTGAAGCAGCCCTTATACGCACTATATCCTGCGCTATCGCTCCGGCTTCAGTGACTTTAACGTTCAATACCCTGCTCATTTTCAATTCCTCCGGCCTATCGGCAAAATGCTGTTCACATCATAAACTTCCAGTTCATTGACTGTCTTGCCAAGCTTTATACATTCAAGCACCGCTTTTGCGGTATCAAGGGAAGTCAGGCACGGGATCGACATCTCAACAGATTTCCTTCTTATCCGAAAACCGTCCCTGTCGGGTTTTCTGCCCCTTGTCGGGGTATTTATCACAAGACTGATCTTCCCGGATTGTATCAGGTCGAGTATGTCCGGATCTCCCTCATCTATCTTTTTTACCGCATTCACAGCTATCCCATGCTCGTTCAATACATTTGCGGTCTTCCTTGTAGCCCATAACCCGAATCCCAATTTCCCGAATTGCTCCGCAATTGGTATCAACTCCATCTTATCGGTATCGCGGACAGTCATCAATATCCCGCCGCTTCTATCAGGAAGTTTTATTCCGGAAGCTATGATGCCTTTATACAATGCCTGTGGGAAATCTCTTGCAATTCCGAGGACTTCGCCGGTAGACTTCATCTCGGGACCAAGACCCGTATCGACGTCATGCAGCTTTTCGAATGAAAAAACCGGGACTTTTACCGCGACATGCCCGTGAGTCCCGCCGAGCGCAGCGCAGTACCCCAGGTCCTTAAGTTTCCGGCCTGTCATCAGCTTTGTCGCGACGTTAACCATCGGGATCCCCGTTACCTTGCTTATATACGGTACGGTCCTGCTGGAGCGCGGGTTCACTTCGATTACATAAAGGATATTGTTAAAAAGTACATACTGTATATTGATCATGCCGATGACTTTGAGTTCGAGCGCCAATTTACGCGAATAGTCCACTACCCTACCAATAACGTCTTCATCGAGTGTCTGCGGCGGATATACCGAAATACTGTCCCCGGAATGCACCCCCGCTCTTTCAATATGCTCCATTATTCCCGGAATAAGTATGTCCTCGCCGTCGCAGATGGCATCTACTTCAATTTCCTTGCCCATCAGATACCTGTCGATCAATATCGGATGCTCCTGCTCCACTTTGTTTATTATGCCCATGAACTCTGCTATGTCGGAATCATTGTACGCGATCTCCATCCCCTGACCGCCCAATACATATGACGGTCTTACAAGAACAGGATAACCAAGCAGGTTGGCCGCGGATATAGCCTCGTCCAGCTTGAATACGGTCTTCCCGGAAGGCCTGGGTATGTTCAGTTTCTCAAGGATCTTATCAAATTTCTCCCTGTCTTCGGCAGCATCCACACTGTCGGCATCTGTCCCGAAGATCTTCATGCCCATTTCGCGCAGCGGTTTGGCAAGTTTTATGGCGGTTTGGCCTCCGAATTGAATAATGACCCCTTCCGGCTTTTCCCTGTCTATGACGTTCTTCACATCTTCTGCTGTAAGCGGCTCGAAGTACAGTCTGTCAGCAGTATCAAAATCGGTGCTCACGGTTTCCGGATTATTATTTACAATTATAGTTTCGAAGCCTGCCTCTTTCAACGCCCATACAGAATGCACCGAACAATAATCAAATTCTATGCCCTGACCGATCCTGATCGGGCCCGAACCTATTACAAGGGCTTTACGCCGGTCGGTAGCGATAGATTCGTTATTCCGGTCATAAGTCGAGTAGTAATACGGAGTTGCGGCTTCAAATTCCGCCGCGCATGTATCGACCATCTTGTACGAAGCTTCGATACCCGCATCCTTTCGCATCTTCGTTATCTCTTCAGTACTGCATTTGAGATAACCCGATATGGTTTTGTCCGTAAAACCGATTTTTTTGGCTCTATTAAGAAGCTGAATGCTGATTGAGGTTATATTTGTCCTCTTCAACGCCTCTTCCATATCTGTGATGGTCTTAAACTTATTGATAAAGAACTCGTCAATCGTGGTTATCTCTGAAATCACACCGGCAGTAAACCCTCTTCTTAAGGCCTCGGCTATTACAAATATCCTTTCATCATTTACATCACATAATTTCTTTCTGATTTCATCATTGGTGAATTTTTTATAATAATCCTGTTCGAGTGTCGACATGTTCAGCTCGAGCGATCTGATAGCCTTCATTAATGCCCCTTCGAACGAACTGCCGATGGCCATCACCTCACCGGTAGCCTTCATCTGCGTCCCCAGCGTCCTTCTGGCACTAACAAATTTATCGAATGGCAATTTGGGTATCTTGACAACCACATAATCCAGCGCCGGTTCAAAACACGCGAATGTCTTGCCTGTGACGGCATTGCTTATCTCGTCAAGACCATATCCTATGGCTATTTTTGTCGCAACCTTTGCAATCGGATATCCTGTCGCTTTGGAGGCAAGTGCCGATGACCTGCTGACACGTGGGTTCACTTCTATTACCGCATATTCGAAACTTAATGGATTGAGAGCAAATTGGACGTTGCACCCTCCCTCGATTCCAAGTTCGGATATTATCTTGATGGACGCGGACCTCAGCATTTGGTATTCTTTATCGGCAAGTGTCTGGGAAGGAGCCACGACGATGCTGTCCCCGGTATGCACGCCGACCGGATCCACGTTTTCCATATTGCATACGGTAATCGCGTTACCTTTTGAGTCCCGCATGACTTCATATTCTATTTCCTTCCATCCGGCAACGCATTTTTCGATTAGTACCTGCGTAACCCTGCTCAAACGCAATCCGACAGACGCTATCTCCGCCAATTCAATGCTATCGGCAGCTATGCCTCCGCCGGTTCCTCCAAGGGTATAGGCGGGCCTTACAATGACGGGATATCCTATCTCGGAAGCATAATTTACAGCATCATCGACCGTATTGACGATTTTACTGTCTACACATTGTTCGCCGATTCTTTCCACCATTTGTTTGAAGGCACTGCGATCCTCAGCCATCCTGATGGCATTTGAAGCAGTTCCAAGCAGCTTGACGCCGTATTGACCAAGTACTCCGGATTCATCAAGCTCCATCGCCAGGTTCAGTGCTGTCTGACCGCCAAGGGTCGGGAGAAGGCTATCAGGCTTCTCTTTTATAATGACTTTTTTAATGATTTCCGGTATCAGAGGCTCAATATATACCTTGTCGGCAATATTACCGTCGGTCATTATCGTAGCGGGATTCGAATTGACCAGCACTACGCTGATATTTTCTTCCTTAAGGGCCCTGCACGCCTGTGTACCGGCATAATCGAACTCGGCGGCCTGCCCTATGATAATCGGTCCTGAACCTATCACCAGCACTTTTTTAACATCAGCGCGTTTTGGCATCTGCCTTGCTTTCTCCTATCATTACCATGAATTCATCAAATAGGTAAGCGGTATCGCCCGGCCCGGGCGATGCTTCGGGATGGAATTGCACCGAAAGCACCGGCATATCCTTGTGCCTTAACCCTTCGATGGTGCCGTCGTTCATATTGCGATGGCTGATTTCCATAAGCCGCGGATCGACCGTCGATTCGATGATCGTATATCCATGGTTCTGTGAAGTTATATATGTTATATCCTTTTTTAGATCCTTTACAGGATGATTGCATCCCCTGTGCCCGTATTTCAGCCTTTCGGTATCCGAACCGCGCGCAAGGGCAATCAGCTGATGTCCGAGGCATATGCCAAGCATCGGTTTTTTACCGAGGAGGTTTTGAATGGTCATGATGGCGTAACCACAGTCTTTGGGGTCTCCGGGGCCATTTGACAATACAATTCCGTCGGGATCTACGTCAATCACCTCATCCGCGCCTGACGTCGCCGGGAAAACGTATACATCGCATCCTCGTTTTAGAAGGGATGTTATTATACTTTGCTTGACTCCATAATCAATCAGCGCTATCCTATGCCCATCGCCTTCATAATGTCTGACTTTATCCGTCGTGACCTGTAATACCGGATCTTTGCTCACATTGGCAACGATACTGTCGATCCCGGATGAGCAGCAAAAATCGCTTCTTGTTGATATCATCCCTTTCATAGTGCCCTTGTCCCTCAGTATCTTTGTAATCGCGCGCGTATCGATACCCTCAAGGCCTATAATGCCGTGCCGTAAAAGATATTGCTTCAGATCGCCCGCGGATCTCCAGTTGTTGGGGGTTCTGCACAATTCCCTGACGATGAAACCGCTTACATGAGGACTA
>CAZCKQ010000152.1:0-4896 GCA_964499315.1 uncultured Eubacteriales bacterium
TGATAAGCATGATCCCATAATCGCCAAGCACCCTGAGACTATTTCTTATATAGCGGCTCATATTATCTTCTCCGTTAATGATTCATATATATACTGCTATATACTCCAATACTGCTCTGACAATTATATATTACTGCATAGAGCCTGTCAAAATCCGACGCTTACCAAGCTCTCTTTGTATATTCCTGACATCGTCCCTCTTGAGACTGTATCGCCCGTATGCGAGGATTGCCAGGACAAGCGCTGCCATGCCGCCTATGGAAAGAACGAGACCGAGACCTGTTCCGGTTCGAGCAGATTGTACCGGCATATCCGGATCGAACCCGATTATATGCAGAAGCATTCCGATAAGGAAAATAACGAACGATTGCGCAATTTTGTAGCTGAATGTCTGCAGGCCATAAAAAACGCCTTCGGTGCGCTTCCCCGTCACAAGCTCCTCCTGGTCGACTGTATCGGCAACCATAGAGAGAGGGAGCGAAAACAGCCCGCCGGTCCCAAAACCGAGTATGGCTGAAAGAATGAATAAGATCATGCGGCTATCAGGCATATCGTTCCGGAATAAGACTAAAAGCAGAAATGCAGCCATGCACGCAATACACAGAAATAACCCCAAAAGCACGGCAGGTCTTTTGTCGATTCGTTTGGAGATAATGACCCACACCGGCTGTGATGCTATCGAAAGCGCGAACTGAATGCCCAACAGAAGCGCGATAGTCCTGCTGTCCAGGCCGAAAGTGAATGTATATACATGAAGGCCTATACTTGATGCGATAGCCGTAAGGATATTGGTACATAAATAACCCGCGGTTACGAACATGAAATTCCTGTTATGCAAAGCCGTTCTGAAATCACGCAATATCAACAAAATCCAGCTTTTGATGCCTCCATTGGCACTACGGCCGCCAACCGTCGATGCTACCGCAGCTCCGTCTGCTGTTTCCGCGATTGCAGCCCTTGCAGCGCTTGCGGCACTTGTTCCGGCGCTTACGGCTGCGTACCTGATTGTTGAAAAATAACTTGTCAATGTTGCCACCAGAGCGATTGCCGACGCCGTGACGCCCATCCGGGGATAAGCCGACGGATCCAGCTGTCCTTGCGGGAAATCCGGTGAAGCCTTGAAGAATATTAGCAAAAATAAAAATGATACGGTAAAGGATCCCAGCAGAAAGAAAACTGTCCTCAAGCCTTGTATCGAAGACCTTCCGTCATAATCGCTCACCAGTTCAGCACCGAGGGCGGTATACGGAGTACCGTATACGGTAAGCGCGGTTTTAACAAGGAGGAGCGCCGCCACGATCCATACGACCTTGCCTGTCACGCCAAGATTACGGTCTACCGTCCACAACAAGATATTTGTCAGCGCAATGCCGATTCCTCCTGTCAGGATGTATAAATGCCTTTTCCCGAATCTGCTTGATACGGTATAGTCTGATATAAATCCCATGGCCGGGTCGGTTATGGCATCCCAAATCACACCGACCGCCACCACGACCCCGATCACCGGCCCAGGTATCTTGAGGATTACAGTAGTATAGAATACCAGATAGGAAACAACCACTTGATACACAACGCCGAACCCGAAATTGCCTACAGAATATCCAAGCTTGGTTCGATATGGAATTGAGTCCGGGCTTTGCCTATACTCAGTCATGTCTGTCATTACTTAACAGCCTCTATTACATACGAAGCAACGAAATTTTCAATTCCGCTGCCCGGCGCCCATGATCCTATAATCTCTCTGCTGTTGTCCTTTGGAGTCATCCTGATATCATGAAAACCTGCGTCACACAACATAGTGCGAATGTCTTCAACACTTTCGGCGCCGCCGATACAACCGGCAATCAGATCCGGATCCTGTCTAATCTGCTGCGGCAACTGCGCCGTGGCAACAACGTCCGATATCGACAGCCTTCCTCCCGGCTTGAGCACCCTGAAGGTCTCCCTGAAAACCTTCTTCTTATCCTGGGATAGATTGATTACGCAATTCGACACAATAACGTCCACCGAATTATCCGCCACAGGTAGGTTTTCAATCTCCCCCAGCCTGAATTCCACATTCGAATATCCGCCTTTTTGCGCATTTTCTCTGGCTAATTTGATCATTTCGGGCGTCATGTCCACGCCTATCACATACCCGGTATCACCTACCTGTTTTCTGGCCAGAAAACAATCGATACCGCCGCCGCACCCAAGGTCAAGGACGGTTTCCCCTTTTTTCAGAGCCGCCAAAGTGATGGGATTTCCGCATCCCAACCCCATATTGGCTTCAGGCGGCATGCTTGCAAGGTCGGCTTCCGTGTACCCCAATTTAGCAGATACTTCATTCGCGTCCACGGGCGTCCCGCAGCAACTGCATCCGCTGCTGCAGCAACCGCCTGCCGAACCTCTCTGCGCAATATCCGCATAATTTTTCCTGATATACCCTCTGACATCTTCCTTTTTATTCATTAAAACATCCTCCGCTCCTTAATTCCTTAATAATTTGTGCTATTTGCTCAGGGCTTAAAACCCTTCCGGAAGAAATAACCTTCTCGTCGATGACAAGTGCAGGCGTTGACATCACGCCGTATGCCATAATATCCCTGAAGTCAGTCACTTTAACGATTTCGGCTTCTATTCCCGCCTTTCTCAGTGCTGCTTCGGCGTTTTGTTTTAGTACCGTACAATTCCTGCATCCCGAACCCAGAATTTTAATCACCATATTTAATTCACTCCTAGTTTAATTCACTCCTATAATAAAAGATACCCGAAAGCATTTATAAAGTATCCGATGATAATAATACCCAGAGTAACGATACCCGCGAATATTGCCAGCAGCTTTGTCTTGACGACCCTCTTGAGCAATATCATGGACGGGAGCGAAAGCGCCGTCACACCCATCATGAAAGACAGCGCCGTACCGAGCCCCACTCCTTTTAAAACCAGTGCCTCTGCGATAGGTAATGTCCCGAAGATATCGGCATACATGGGAACACCTATAAAAGTCGCCAGCAGGACGGAATACCATTTGTCCCGGCCAAGCGCGGCCATTATCACAGGCTCCGGAATCCAATTATGAATGGCGGCGCCTATTCCCACGCCTATTAGAATGAACAGCCATACTTTTTTTATTATATTGGAGACCTGATACCTCGCAAGACTTATTCTATCATAGACAGACAACCCCACTTGCGAAGCGTCGGAAACACACGCGGCACAATCCGATTGCGCGGCAGGCCCGGCAGCGGCATCATCAGTAGCAGCAGACGTCTTGTCACCGTAAACAAACGGCTCTACATACTTCTCAAGTTTCAGCCTGCCGATGACAGTCCCTCCGATGACTGCCAATATGACGCCGACGGCTACATAGGCTAGTGCAATTCTCCAGTTGAATATGCCGGCCAGCAGAATCACAGAGGCCAGATCCACAAGCGGCGAAGATATCAAGAAAGAAAATGTGACACCTATCGGCAGTCCTGCGCTTGTAAAGCCTATGAACAATGGAATGGAAGAACAGGAACAGAACGGAGTTACCGTGCCGAGCAATGCCCCGGATATATTCGCCAAAATCCCTTTGCAGCGGCCTAATATCTTTCTGGTCCTCTCCGGCGGGAAAAAGCTCTGTATATATGAAATCAGAAAAATTAGAACCGCTAGCAATATGAATATCTTCACCACATCGTAAAGAAAAAAGTGAATGCTGCTACCCAATCTATCCCGGGTACTCAGCCCTAAGACATTCTCTACCAGCAGCCTTATTAAATCGGAGAGCCACTCCATTTTCAGCAATTGTCTATTCAGCCACTCAAATACGAACAGAAGATCATCTCCGCATCATGCTGTTAAACATTTCTAATACCGCCTGAAGCTTATCCTTGTTGATGGAGTACCTCATCCACACCCCGTCGCGCCTTCCGATGACAAGACCGCTTTCGCACATGATCCTCATGTGATAAGAAAGCGTAGGCTGAGTTATATCAAACGATTCAAGGATCCTGCACGCGCACAGCTCACCCGCGGAAAGCATGTGGAAGATCCTGACACGGGTTTCATCCGCCAGCGCCTTCATGATCAGGGCATATTCCTTAAAATTACCCTTTAACCGTGCATTACTCTTCAACCCTGCGCCATTATTCAATCCACGCACCCCTCCCCGCTTGGATCGGTATTTTCAGACATAAATGTTTATCTATATATATTATATTATATTATATTATATTATGCGCATAGAGATAGATGAGTGTCAATGTCAATGTTACCTTGTACTTGAACCATTTTAATTTTCTATGTAATAATTTAATAAGGATGGCGACGCTTGTTGCTGTCAGGTTAAGGTGTCGTGTTTCTTATTAAACGGTTTTTATAACCGTTTTTTCTTTTGCCTTGCAAGATTATTCTCTTAAATGCTGACACTATCTGCCGCCTTTTTTTATACGGGCCATCATTGCAGAAAGGCCCCCACCGTTTTCAAGGTTGGTAAAGCCGTATGCTTTCAGAATCTTCACCGCATAAGAGCTTCTTCCGCCGGATGCGCAGTAGAGGATAATCTTTCGATCTTTCTTCCCCAACGTTTCTATCTTGGATTGTATCTCATCCAGGGGAATGTTTACCGCACCGGGATATGCACCGCGCGCAAATTCTTCTCTTGTACGCACATCGACGATCAGCGGCTCTTTCAATTCTTTATTTTTTAGTTCAACTATTGGAGCATCCGTCTTTGCCTTAATGCTTTTTTCTCCGGTTATTTCTCCGGTTTTTTCTCCTATTATTTTCGGTTCAGGATTGGGCAGCAACAATCTAAAGTTTTGTGGGATTACTGCCCTTACGTATCCGGAAAGGCTTTTAAATCCTCCGCTTACGTTAAAAACATTGGTAAATCCTTTTCCTGCAAGAGTACGCAGTGCCTGATGACCT
>CAZCKQ010000153.1:0-4832 GCA_964499315.1 uncultured Eubacteriales bacterium
AGGTGTTCATTCCCTGCTGCCGCGTCATCCGGTAACTTCCTGTGCGGATAGAGGAAATATTGGGATCGTCATGTGGATCATGAGCCACAATCGGGCCACTATACAAGCTCAGATCCGTCAGGGTGTTTGCGACATTTTCCTGTCGGTCCGACAGCTTACCTGGCTCGGTCTTGAATGGATTGCTATTAACCCAACTTCCCGGACTTTAAAGGATCTCTAGTGAATCCCGTCTTCATATTGAGCCTTTTCGATACGGGATACTATGCGGCCCGAATGCTGAGAAAAACTGGCATTCCCATCTATGGCTTCGACCATTATAGGGGGAATCCAGGATTCTATAGTAAATATATTACTCCCTTCGTGGCCCCTGACCCGCAGAGACAACCGGATGAATTATTGAAAATGTTAATAAATAAGCGCAGGGAATTCAATGATAAGCCGCTGTTGCTTCCGGCTTCCGAATCATACTTGGAGTTTATCTGCAGAAAGTGGAGTCTACTAGAGGAAGAATTCCTTTTTTGTTTACCCTCCCCCGATGTATTGAGCAGGATCATTCAAAAATCTGATCAGATTGAAATGGCGAAAAAAGCCGGGCTCGATGTACCGAAATATCGGGTCGTGGACAAGAGAGCCGATATAGACGAGATTGATGGTAGCCTCGCCTTTCCGGTCATAGTGAAAGGGATCAACCAGACCGGGTGGAAGACAAAGGTGGCGGAAAAGGCGTTCATAGCATCTAATATGGAGGAGTTTATAGCAATTGCAGTCCGTCTGCTTGCGGAGGATATATCATTCATTGTCCAAGAGACTGTGCCGGGCGGGATAAGCAACAACTATGAGTACAATGCCCTTATGATAAACGGTGATGTGATCCAGGCGCACGTAATTCAAAAAAAGCAACAGTTTCCCTTAAAGGTTGGCGCGGCCTGCTGCATCCAAACGGTTGAAAATAAACAGGTCGAGGACCTCGGATTCAAATTTATTACGACAAGCCGATTGGAGGGATTCAGCAATACTGAGTTTAAATTGGATTTAACAAGCGGGAAGTATTACTTTATTGAAACAAACGCGCGGATTTGGCAGCAGATCGAATTAACGGAGAAATGCGGCGATAATTTCTTGAGAAGATACTATGATAACCTTGTGATGCATCGTAACCTTGGCGATGCAACCTCAATCTTTCCGAGCGGAAAAATATGGATAGATCTTCCCGCATACCTCCTGTTGCTCATTCGTTATAAAAAGGAGAGTGGCATTTCTTATGCGGAAACTGTCCGGACTCTCGTCAAGGCCAAAAGCTATGGGCTATTCAACCTGCGTGACCCTCTCCCCTTCTTGCACTCGGTCGGCGTGATTTGTACGGATTAATGAGATACTTAATAAAGATAAGCACTAATGGTTGTCCGGTGATGAAGGATGAATATCGAAACGAATCCCTGGAGCGGTATTTGCCCAGAAAGAACGTTCATCCGACCTCCTCAGCCGTTTTCTTGCAGACTTTCCGGTACCCGAACGAGGACAAGGGGATCATCAGCCTTAACTGGGACCGGCCTTTCTTTGAGGACGATAGATTCTTTATATTTATCGGCGTTCATGTTTTGTACCGCTCGGCAATAGCGCGCGAAAAAAAGAAGGTTGCCCCGACTCCTGAGCAAGTACTCAAGATCATCGAATCTAAGGGTAACCGCCTCCGTCAAGAAGTAAAGGGGCACTACTGCATCCTCTTGTTTGATAAACAGAACAAAAATATCGTTATCCATTCCTCCCCGCTTTCTATATATCCAGCTTTCTTTGCCGTCAAACCCCAGGGGATTCTATTTTCAAATATGATCGAGGCTGTGATTCGGGAAAAAGGATCCCTGGACATCTATCCGCAGGGATTGATCGAGTTTTCCTTGTTTGATCATTCGCTGGGCATGAACACAATCTACCGGGGGATTTATACGTTGCCCGGAGGAGCTCGAATCACCGTTCGTGAAGGGCGGATAAAGGAGGAGATTGATTACGACTTAGCGAGTTGGATATATCCTAGGCCAAGGTCGAGAAAGGACTCCTTAGACGAAATACATGATGTGCTGAAAAAGGTGATTACCGATTATATTACTCATATCGACCATTTCAACATATCGCTGACCGGCGGCTTTGATGGAAGATTAAACCTTTCTTTCGTGCCTCCGTGCGATTACCATCGCTTGCAGGCATTCAGTTATGGAAAGAGCGGCTCGTTGCAAATCGTTATCCCTAACCGAATAAGTGAAATAATGGGATTTCCCTATAAGGCGATATGCCTGGATGACGAATTTGTGCGGAGATATGTGGAATTGGGCCATGAAACTATTCTACTAACCGGTGGTATTACCCCTTTCATGCGGGCCAATTATCTTTACAGTTATGCGAAGATCAGCGAGTTTAGTCGAAACGCCATATTAGGCCAATGCGACATGATACGTCCCCTTTTTACGAATCCGGCAGGGGCGATCTTCAATGAATATGCGCAAAAATTGTTTTATCATAAGGATCCCGGCGCCTTTATCGCCGCGTTCAATCGCCTTCGTGTCGAGGGCTTCGTAAAGAAAGATTGGTATACCCGGGAAATCGCTGATGAGATTGTAACAACTGTGAAAGAAAAGTATCATAACAACTACGCTTATCTATCTGACAACGAACGATATTTTCTGTTTCTTTACAAAGAAAGTATGGTGAAATTTTGGCAAACGGAGTGCCATACAGTGGATCTCCTTGTGGATGATTTCATCAGCTTCGCGGATCTGGATTACATAGAAGCGCTTTCTTCTTCTGAGTATTTCGGATTATACAAAGGAATTTTTGCACGCAATCAGTTCCGTCGCCGAAAAGCGCATGACCTCTATATCGATTTGATGGCACGAAATAACGATCGATTTAACGATTTCATGACTGATAGGCTGTTCAAGCCGAAATGGCTTAAATATGGTTTCTTAGGATACGGAATGGCTGCCTTAGGCAAAATGAAAGCCAGCCGCAGGAGGCGCAGGATTGGTAATGATACATTCGACGGAAAGGCCTGGTCTGACAGATTTTATAAAAGATTCGAACCTGAATTGACTCAAACCAGTTCATTCTTCAATGTGGAAAACATGCTCTATAATCGTCCCTACTGTGACGATAATCAATATCGGCGTGATCGGCATTCGTCGTTGAAAATCTGGCTTGATCATATCGGAGTTCAGTAGCGCATATTAGAAAACGGCGATTCTAGTGAGATCCGCGAACGATTGATTCGATCCCCAGGCGATTCAACGAAATCTACTTTATGGCCCTTTCTGAGGAGAAGAAACTGTTTTCCCGCATTAGATTTTTAACGTCTATGGCGAGAGACAAGACACGTGCGGATAGCCATCCGCCGTTTTTATCGATGGGCGATGATGGGTCAACTAATCATGGTGTATGGGCCGGAAAGTAGACCCGAGACTTCACCAGCATGGAGGATACAAGCCGATCGAGTATCTTGCTGCCGATATATTCGGATGACGATCTAAGTATTAACTACGATCATCAAGGAAATAACAGAATCATCCTCGGAGATTATTCAGATTAATACTCCGCATAAAATATACGATATTGAAGTCGAAAGGCGTCTCATAAATCAGATAAGCGGATCCGTGCTATTGGTTATAAGTCGGCGATATATTTTTTGATGGACTTAGAAAAGAGTATTTACAAAGATTTGTAAGCGAGTCGTGTTTATATAATGTCCAAAAATATCGATATATAGCCATGAAGCTCTTGATTGTCATGAATTACCGCCCCAACAGGGGCGGTATCACGGGACAGATAGATGAGCTAATAAGGTCTCTGAAAGACGAAGGATGGGATGTCAGTATTGCTTCCACGCATGGAGGGCTCGGACGGAGGTTGAAAGGAATTGCAAAAGCAGTTTTTCATGCCTTCCGTTGCGAACGAATTCTAGGTGTTGGCTCCGCATACAGAGGTTTCTTCCCTATTATGGTCGCCTCTGCGGCGGCATCCATCGCCTTCCGAAAAGTTGTTTTTAATTTCCATGACGGACAAGTCCAAGCTTTTCTAAACGATCATTCGCGGCTGGCACGAATCGTCATTGGGAAAAGGCCGGTAGTCTGCGCCTCCGGCTATGTCGCTCAGTGCTTCAGGGACAGAGGCTTCCTGGCTGTTGAAATCCCCAACCATTTCCGAATTCAGGAGATTGCCCCCCCCCGAAGATCGGATTTCCTCTGGAACGGGAAAATCATGTGGGTACGAAGTTTCATGGAACTCTATCAGCCCGAGATGGGGCTGAAGGCAGCCGTAATGGCGCTGAAGCAAAACGGCGGTCTAGAATTTCATTTTTATGGCGATGGGCCCCTGCTTGCCGGCTTGAAAAAAAAGTACGAGCGGCCGGGAATTATCTTTCAAGTTGTTGTTCCACGCGACAAACTCCTTGGGAGGTATAAGGATTACTCGATGCTCATCAATACAACACGCTGCGACAATTTTCCCTTAAGCATCGTCGAAGCCGGCATCAATCGAATATGCGTGCTTACGACACGAATCGGCGGAATAGCTACTATATATCGGGATAATGAGGTCGTTTATTTCCACGACGAGAAGGACCTTGCAGAGAAAATATTGACCATAGCCCGTTTTCCCAAGGACTTCGAGTCTTTCAGAGATAAGTTATATCAGAAAACGACCGGCTTCACCTGGTCGTTCGTTAGGGACAAATGGCTTCGCTGCTTGGCATGAGGATCCCGAGTAAAAAGGTTGTCATTTGGATTAGGCGATGTGCGGAATCTGCGGAGTGATTGACATCAAGAACCCGCATCCCCGCGAGGAGG
>CAZCKQ010000154.1:0-4819 GCA_964499315.1 uncultured Eubacteriales bacterium
CAAAGGGGCTTGAGCCGTATACGCCCGGTGAACAGCCTAAAGACGGCAGGTTTATCAAACTGAATACGAACGAGAATCCATATCCCCCTTCGCCGAGGGTTGTAGAGGCCTTGAAGGATGCGGTGTGCCAGACATTGAGATTATATCCCGATCCGGAATGTGAGGCCTTCAGGGCGGCGGTCGCGGAGTATCTGGGTTTGGATATGAAGCAGATATTTGCCGGCAACGGTTCGGATGAGATACTTGCGTTCGCGTTTGCGGCCTTTTTCAATCCCGGCAGTGCGATCCTGTTCCCGGCGATAACATATAGTTTCTTTCCGGTCTACGCATGCTTTTATGGGCTGGATTACCGGACCGTGCCGCTTGCGGACGACTTCACCTTCCCCGTGGAGGCTTTTTGGGGCAGCGAAGGAGGGGTCGTGCTTTCGAATCCGAATCCTCCGGCCGGCACCTGCATACCTCAGGAAACGGTCAGAGACATAGTCGCGCACAATCCGGACAGGGTTGTGATCATTGACGAGGCATACATAGATTTCGGCGGCGATACATGCATCGGGCTCGTCAACAGGTATCCCAACCTGCTTGTCGTGCGGACGCTTTCCAAATCCCGTTCGCTGGCCGGCTTGAGGGTCGCGTTCGCCGCGGGTGATCCGGACCTGATAGAGGCGCTTGCCAGGGTCAAGAACAGTTTTAATTCGTACACCCTTGACAGGCTTGCGCTGGCAGGAGGCGCCGAGGCTATGAGGGATACTGATTATTTTGAAGAGACAAGGACGAAGATAATTTGCACAAGGGAGCGGATTGCGGCGGAATTGAAGAACTTAGGCTTCAAGGCCGCGGATTCGAAGGCCAATTTCCTGTTTGCCGGATTGCCGGGCGTACCGGGAAATGAGATATACAGCCGGCTGAGGGATATGGGCATCCTTGTCAGACACTTCGCCAAACCCGGGCTGGATGGGTTTATCAGGGTAAGCATAGGAACTGACGGAGATATGGACCGTTTCATCGATTCTATTGGTAGAATTAAATCGGGGATTATTATATAATTATATAATATTTAAAACGGAGGGTTTGAAATTGGCTGACAGGAAAGCTGAGCAAAACCGAAAAACCAAGGAAACAGAGGTTTATGCCTTTATCGATCTTGATGGGTCCGGCAGGAGCGAGCTCGATACCGGTGTGGGTTTTCTGGATCATATGCTTGAGTTGTTTTCAAAGCACGGACTTTTTGATCTGAAAATCAAAGCATCAGGAGACCTGAGGGTCGACGGGCATCACGTTGTCGAAGATATCGGAATAGTGCTGGGTCAGGCGATGAACAAGGCGTTTGGAGATAAAGCATCAATCAGAAGGTACGGATCGGTCCTGATCCCGATGGACGAGGCGCTTGCGCTGACGGTTGTCGATGTGGGCGGAAGGCCTTTTTTCGTATCCGATATGCAATTCACGGCTCCCAATGTCGGGGAGATGGATACGGAGCTTTTTGAGGAGTTCTTCAGGGCGCTGGCTTTTGCCGCGGGCATCAACCT
Organism: uncultured Eubacteriales bacterium; assembly: GCA_964499315.1. Lineage (GTDB taxonomy): Bacteria > Bacillota > Clostridia > Acetivibrionales > CAYWGM01 > CAYWGM01. The sequence continues at coordinate 1,530 of CAZCKQ010000154.1, forward strand.
GCATATCAAGGTGCTTTACGGCAGCAATAACCATCACATTGCAGAGGCCGTATTCAAGTCTTTTGCGCGCAGCCTGAGCGACGCTGTCAGGATCGACCCTCGGGTTAAGGGGATACCTTCGACAAAAGGAGTCTTGTAATAATGGCAGTTAACAGCGCCGGTTTGATCAATTTTCCGCTATTCACAAGAGGCAAGGTCAGGGATGTATACGACCTTGGGGATACGCTGCTTGTAATTTCAACCGACAGGATATCGGCTTTTGATGTGGTGTTCACCGACCTGATCCCCGACAAGGGCAAGGTTCTGAACCGTCTGTCGGAATTCTGGTTTAATTACACATCCGATATAATAAAGAATCATATGCTGATGACAGACGCGTCGAGTTATCCTTATGGTCTTGACCTGTTCAGGGAGCAGCTTTCAGACAGGTCGATGATCGTTAAAAAAGTGAAGATGATCGGGGCCGAATGCGTCGTGCGCGGATATCTTGAAGGCTCCGGCCTCAAGGAATACAACAAATATGGCAGCGTGAGCGGCATCAGGCTCCCCGCGGGGTTGAGGCAATGTGAAAAGCTTCCGGAGCCGCTATTCACACCTTCAACTAAAGAAACGCAGGGGCATGACGAGAATATAGACTTCGGCAAGCTTGCAGACAGGATAGGGCTTGATCTTGCAAAACAGATAAGGGATAAAAGCATCGCGCTCTACAGCAAGGCCAGCGGGTATGCCGAAAGCAGAGGTTTGATACTTGCCGACAGCAAGTTTGAATTCGGGATCTCGGAAGATGGCATCATAGTCGCCGACGAGCTTTTTACGCCGGATTCATCCCGATTCTGGGAGGCATCGGATTATGAACCCGGAAGGCCGCAGAAAAGCTTCGATAAACAATTCCTCCGCGAATACCTGGAGGCCGCCGGTTGGGATAAAAGGCCCCCGGCCCCTCGTCTTCCCGATGATATAATCAACAAGACCAGGGAAAAGTATTTACAGGCTTATGAGCGGCTGACAGGGAACAAACTGATATGAGTCTTATAGGTATAGCAGATTACGGCATGGGAAATCTTGGCAGCGTCCAGAAGGCCTTTGCCTTTATAGGGTGCGACGCCGTCGTGACATCGGATGCCGGGGTTTTGGCAAAAGCTGATGCCGTTATACTCCCGGGAGTGGGCGCTTTTTCGGATGCGATGAAGAACCTGGCCGCATCGGGCCTTGACAACGCCGTGAAGACGGCTATCGGGAGCGGTAAGCCGTTCCTCGGTATCTGTCTTGGCTTGCAGATGCTTTTCGATTTCAGTGAAGAAGGCGGATCAAAAACCGCCGGCTTGGGTGTGATAAAGGGCAACATCAAGCTCATGCCATTCTTGTCCGGATTGAAAGTGCCCCATATGGGATGGAATTCATTGAAAATAAAAGAAGGATGCCCTTTGTTTGAGGGGTTGCCGCAGACGCCTTATGTATACTTCGTACATTCCTATTACGTGCAATCCGCCGTCAGGGATATCGTATCGGCAACGGCGGATTACGGTCTGGAGTTTGATGCGGCCATAAGCAGGGGCAATCTGCATGCAACGCAGTTTCACCCCGAAAAAAGCGGCGAAATCGGTTTGACAATATTAAGAAATTTTATCAGATTGGTGAAGTGATTTATGATAGTATATCCTGCAGTTGATATCAAGGGCGGTAAATGCGTGCGGCTTGCACAAGGCCAGTTCAATAAGGAGACAGTCTATTCCGAAGACCCGCTGGACGCAGCCCTCAAATGGGAGAAGGCAGGCGCGCGGTACCTGCATGTAATCGACCTTGACGGCGCGCGTACCGGAAAACCGCAAAATATCGCGGCAATAAGCAGGATGTCAGTGAACCTGGGCATCCCGGTGCAGGCCGGCGGCGGCATACGCTCCATAGAAACCATCGAAATCGTCCTCAGCAAGGGGATCCAGCGAATTATCCTCGGCACTTCGGCGGTGTGTGATCAGGATCTTGTGAAAAAGGCGCTCAGAGACTTCGGCAGCAGCGTCGTCATTGCCGTCGACGCCCGCGACGGCATGGTAGCTATCGATGGCTGGGCCAATACCAGCGAATTTACCGCTGTGGAATTTGCAAAGAAGATGGAGGGTATCGGCGCCAAAGTCATAATATATACCGACATATCGAAGGATGGCATGCTGGCGGGGCCGAACCTCAAGGCAATGGAGGAAATGACGAAGGCGGTCGGTATCGAGGTCATAGCCGCAGGCGGCGTAAGCACGGTCGAAGACGTAAAGAATCTGAAAGACGCAGGTCTTTCGGGTGTGATAATAGGCAAGGCCCTTTATACGGGCAGCATAGATCTGGCCGAGGCCATAAGGGAGGCTGAATAAGATGCTGACAAAGCGAATAATCCCCTGTCTTGACGTTCATGGCGGCAGGGTGGTAAAAGGTGTAAATTTCGTAAACCTTCGTGACGCGGGGGATCCTGTTGAAGTTGCGTCGGTTTATGACAAGGCCGGAGCGGATGAACTGACGTTCCTCGATATCACGGCGACGTCCGATTCCCGGAACATCATTGTGGATACCGTCAGACGCGTCGCGGAAAAGGTATTCATACCGTTCACCGTAGGCGGGGGGATCCGGACCGCCGATGACTTCAGGGATATACTGAAGGCGGGCGCCGATAAGGTCTCCATCAACTCGGCGGCCGTGAAGAGAAAAGAACTCATTTCTGAGGCAGCCTTGCGTTTCGGGAGCCAGTGCGTCGTTGTGGCCATCGATGCTAAAAGAAGACCGTCGGGCAGCGGTTGGGAGGTCTATATCAACGGCGGCAGGATCAATACCGGGCTTGATGCAATCGAATGGGCTGTCCAGGCCGAGAAATGCGGAGCCGGGGAAATATTGCTTACAAGCATGGATTGCGACGGTACCAAAAACGGGTACGATATTGAATTGACAAAGAGTGTTTCCGAGAGTGTCAGGATTCATGTGATCGCATCAGGAGGCGCCGGCACCAAGGAGCATTTTTACGACGTCCTTACCGAAGGCAAGGCCGATGCCGCCCTTGCGGCGTCGCTATTCCATTATAGGGAACTGGAGATCATGGATTTAAAAAAATATTTGCGTGAACGCGGATTGGAAATAAGGATATGATTGAAGACATGATCAAGGAAGTCAATTTCAATGAGAACGGTCTTGTGCCTGCAATCGCGCAGGATGCGAGGACGGGTGATGTCCTGATGCTCGCATGGATGAATATGGAGGCCATCCAAAAAACCATCCGGACCGGGAAGGTCCATTATTGGAGCAGGAGCAGAAAG
>CAZCKQ010000155.1:0-4748 GCA_964499315.1 uncultured Eubacteriales bacterium
GATGCGAGGTCGGGCGACGTCCTGATGCTTGCCTGGATGAATATGGAGGCTATCCAAAAAACCATCCGGACCGGGAAGGTCCATTATTGGAGCAGGAGCAGAAAGAGGCTGTGGATGAAGGGGGAGACCTCCGGGAATACCCAGTCCATAGTATCCATGCGAATGGATTGCGACGGCGATGCTTTGCTGCTGAAGGTGCTGCAGAAAGGCCCGGCGTGTCATACCGGTGAGAGTACATGCTTTTATACCGATCTTACGGATGATTCCGATATAAATATTATGAAGCTAGGCAGCGCCGCAGACCGGTCGGGAGGATCGCCGGCCTCACAACCCGATACGGATATGATGGGCATAATGAGCGACCTGTATGAGGTTATCGCCAACAGGTTTGAAAGCCCTAAGGAAGGTTCCTATACAAGCTACCTCTTTGAGAAGGGAATCGACAAAATATTGAAGAAGCTTGGGGAAGAAGCTACAGAGGTAGTAATAGCGTCAAAGAACGATAAAAAAGATGAAATGGTATATGAAATCTCAGATTTGCTGTACCATCTGTTGGTTTTGATGGTTGACAAAGGCATTTATCCGGAAGATATCTGCCGTGAGTTGAAAAGGCGTCGTAAGTCAGAGTAATATCGTGATTTAGCTGCTCAATTTGGTTAAATCTCCTTAAACCACCCAACGATGATATATTTTGGCTATTTTGAATATTTGCTTATAAATTACCAGTTTATTAATATATATAATGATTAGCACTCATCAGTATTGAGTGCTAATAAATTCTCATCTCAATTGCAGGAGGTATTAATTATGAAAATAAAGCCTTTGGGTGAAAGAGTCGTCATCAAGATGATGGAGACAGAAGAAACGACAAAGAGCGGAATCGTCCTTCCGGGGACCGCCAAAGAAAAGCCGCAGGTTGCGGAGATAATTGCGGTAGGTCCCGGCGGGGTCGTTGACGGTAAAGAAGTGAAGATGGAGGTCAAGGTCGGCGATAAGGTCCTTATCAGCAAGTATGCCGGCACTGAAGTCAAAATCGACAATCAAGAGTACACGATACTCAAGCAAAGCGATATTCTTGCTATCGTTGAGCAATAAGGAGGTTTACTGATATGGCAAAGGAAATTTTGTTCGGCGAAGATGCGAGACGCGCTCTTGAACGTGGCGTCAACCAGCTGGCGGATGCAGTGAAGGTTACGCTTGGACCTAAAGGCCGTAATGTCATCCTCGACAAGAAATTCGGCTCTCCAAACGTCGTAAATGACGGCGTGACCATTGCAAAGGAGATCGAAGTAGAAGATAAGTTTGAGAATATGGGCGCCCAGCTTGTGCGTGAAGTCGCCACAAAGACCAACGATGTCGCCGGAGACGGGACAACCACGGCAACTCTGCTCGCGCAGGCAATCATCAGGGAAGGTATGAAGAACGTCGCGGCTGGCGCAAATCCGATGATCCTGAAAAAGGGGATTCAGAAAGCCGTCGATGCGGCTGTTGACGGTCTTAAGGATCTCAGCCAGAAAGTCAAAGGCAAAAAAGATATCGCAAGGGTAGCTTCAATCGCCGCCAATGACGAAGTCAGCGGCAACCTGATCGCCGACGCGATGGAAAAGGTCACCAACGAAGGCGTTATCACCGTTGAAGAATCCAAGACCATGGGAACCAACCTTGAAGTGGTCGAAGGCATGCAGTTCGACAGGGGATATATATCGCCCTATATGATCACCGACAGCGATAAGATGGAAGCAATACTCGATGATCCATATATACTTATTACCGATAAGAAGTTAAGCAATATCCAGGACATCCTTCCGTTATTGGAGCAGATAGTCCAGCAGGGAAAGAAGCTGCTGATCATCGCCGAAGACGTGGAAGGCGAGGCGCTTGCGACTATTATCGTCAATAAACTCAGGGGCACGTTCATAAGCGTTGCCGTCAAGGCTCCGGGTTTCGGCGACAGAAGGAAGGCCATGCTTGCCGACATAGCGGCGCTTACAGGCGGCGAGGTCATTTCCGATGAACTCGGGCTCGACCTCAAGGAAACCAAGATCAATCAGCTTGGTAAGGCCAGGCAGGTCAAGGTCCAGAAGGAAAATACCATCATCGTTGACGGCGCCGGCAGCGAGGCTGAGATCAAGAAGAGGATAGCCTCCATCAAGGTACAGATCGAGGAGACTACCTCCGATTTCGATAGAGAGAAGCTGCAGGAAAGGCTTGCCAAGCTTTCGGGCGGCGTTGCGGTCATCCAGGTGGGAGCCGCCACCGAAACTGAAATGAAGGAAAAGAAGCTCAGGATAGAGGACGCGCTTGCAGCCACCAAAGCTGCCGTCGAGGAAGGCATTATACCGGGCGGCGGAGTGGCATACCTGAATGTCATGCCGAAAGTCTCAAAGCTTATCGAATCGGCTGCCGGAGATGAAAAGACCGGTATGCAGATCATCCTGCGTTCGCTTGAGGAACCGCTGCGTCAGATTGCCGCGAATTCCGGTCTTGAGGGCTCTGTCATAATCGACAAGGTCAAGAGGAGCGATGCCGGAGTAGGATTCGACGCTCTGAGCCAGAAATTCGTCAATATGATCGACAGCGGGATCGTTGACCCGACCAAGGTCACCAGAACCGCGCTCCAAAATGCGGCCTCGGTTGCATCCATGGTCCTCACGACCGAGAGCGTCGTCGCCGAGCTGCCCAAAGAAGAGCCCATGATGCCTGCGGGACATGGCGGGATGCCTCCGGGCGGCATGTATTAATTAGCATGCATTAATTAACATGTATTAATTAATAAGAAGTAGATTTTAAAAAAAGATACGGCATAGTCGTTTTGCGGCTATGCCGTTTTGTTCCGCATTTTTATATATTTTGCAGCCAAGTGTGCAATTTTTGAAGTAATGCACAAAAATATGTAAATATATTCCAAATATCTGGCTTTTCATTGAGATTGTTCACTATATTAGCTGCAAATTGGATATTTTATCCAAAAATGTTGTGCATTACTCAAAAATTTGCACACTCTGCAGTATAATACTTATATGAAAGAGTATTTGAGTTATCTTTCGGCGGCTGCCTTTTGGAATATCCCATATATTGATGCTGTGCTCGGTCCTGAAATGGCCGCAACTGAAGCAAACCCGGCCGACTTTACAGTTACCGGACGTGATGCTAGAACTCACAAAAAAGGTCAAATAATCCACTTGTGCGAACTTGCTCTGCCTTCTGGCGCAGTGGTGTCTAGAAATGGCAAATTGGTTGCGTCACCGGAATTGCTGTTTCTCCAGCTTGCGTGTAAATTGAGCATCCACCGGCTTATACTGCTTGGCTTGCAGCTTTGTTCACATACGCCGGGAAACCCTTCCCAGGCAATTACGACAAAGCAAAAACTTAAGACTTTTCTCGCGAAAACCCCGGGTCATCGTGGACGCCCCAAAGCCTTGCGGGCGGTAAAATTTATAGAGAACAGTTCAGCATCCGTCATGGAATCAATAGCTTATATGATTCTGACTCTGCCGCATGCTCTGGGAGGTTACGGGCTTGACGGCGCAGTTTTCAACCATGAGATCAAGCTCAAGGACGAAGCCGGCAAACGTCTTGGCCAGAAACGTTGCTTTGCGGATTTGTATTATAAGCAGGCAAAGTTGGCTGTCGAATATGAAAGCTTCGCTTTTCACAACAGTCCATCTGAGCAGGGTAAAGATGTGATGCGATCCGCAATCCTCGACAGACAGGGGGTTGAAGTAATGCGTTTGAGCACCATTCAACTGTATGATAAGGATGCCTGCATGGATTTTGCTTTCAATCTCGCGTCTCGTCTCGGCAAACGCATACAAATCCGCACAAAGAAGTTCGACGAGATGCATGCGCGCCTAAGGGCATTGTTGCCAGCCGGACAACCTGATTGAATAAATTTCAAAAGCATGGCTGCGATTAGGTATGAGGCGCGATGATGTTGTTGTACACCGCCATGTGTGTTAATATATAAATGTTTCGGTATCGGATGCGCAGGTGCGTCTGGTATTGCATTCATTTTTACCGGGAGGGCCATTAATGGACGAGACCATTTTTGTTGAAAAGATTGTTGCAAGGAAGAAGAATATTAATGACAGGCTTATTACCGCAGGGATCATCATTGCTGTTATAATATTGACCATCTATGTTCCTTTTATTCCATATGTGAACCAGTTTTGGCTCGTTGTCGATTTCGGGCTGATTTATGGCGGATATACGTTGATTAAATCAAGAAGTATTGAATATGAATATATTGTCACCAACGGCGACCTTGACATAGACAAGATCATAGCGCAGAGGAAGCGTAAAAGGATATTCAGCGGCAACTGCAAGTCTTTTGAAATTGTCGCAAAGGTAAAAAGCGATCACTACAACGATAGTGTCCGGAATATGCAGACGCGTATCGACGCAAGGAGTTCGCCCGATTCGGAAGGGGCGTATTTTATAATCACGAGCTACAAAGGTCAGAGGACGCTTATACTGTTTGAGCCGGATGAGCGGATGCTAAAATCATTCAAGATGTTCATCCCGAGGATAGTATTTGCATGATTCACATGGGGGATATCCGGTGGATAGGATCAGGTCGGGGGAAGACAGCGGCAACGGAGGCATGTATGGCGGAGGCGGAAGCGGCAGCGTCGGAAGCGGAAGAACCGGCAGCGTGGGAGGCGGAAGAACCGGCGGCGTAGGTAGCGGTGGAGGCGGCGGACGGCGCAGGGAGAGGCGCAGTCAAAGACGCACCCAGATGCGCGGCC
>CAZCKQ010000156.1:0-4740 GCA_964499315.1 uncultured Eubacteriales bacterium
TATTGATATTACGGCGGGTACGGCGAATCTGAAGGCCGAAGTCGGCGGGATCGGCACAGATACTAATCCGATCAATACCAATGTGGAGTTCCTGACGGCCGAGGCGGGCGGAGATATTTATATTATCGAGTCCGACGGTCTGACCTCTGCAACCCTGATGCCTGGAGCGACCAATACGGTCAAACTGCAGGCCGGTGATACGATCGGTTCGCTGACGATTTCCCAGAGCAACCAGGCGGTTGTAGATACAGTCAGCGGGAATATTGAGAATGCGAATGTGTTGGTAACGACGCAGGCGGACCTGACGGCTCAGGACGGTATTTCCGGCTTTTATGTTTCCGCCGAGACGGTAAACCTGACGGCCCAAAGCGGCTCAATTACTGATGGGGATATTACGGCGGGCACGGCGAATCTGGAAGCCGGGGCCGGGATCGGCACAGATGCTAATCCGATCAGTACGAAGGTAGCTGACCAGTTAAATGCGACGACGAAAAACGGCGGCATTTATATTGTTCAGACAGGCGATCTTGGCGGCGGCACGCTGAATGCAACAGATGGAGATATTAAACTGACCGGCTCCGGCAATATCATCCTGACTCAATTGATCGCTCTTCGTGAACAATTGCAGGATAAAGGGAACATCACAGTCACGGTTGAAACAGGAAAGTTGACTCTCAATGGTGATAAAAACATTGCGGTTCGAAGCGCTGGAGATATTGAGATTACAGCCCAAAATGATCTGCTCGTCAACGGCAGCGTCAGTGCAGAAGAAGGCGGTGTAAAGCTGGAGTCAATAACAGGAAAGTTGACTCTCAATAAGGATAGAGTTAAAAACATTGCGGTTCGAAGCGCTGGAAATATTGAGATTACAGCCCAAAAAGATCTGATCATCAACGACAGCGTCTTTGCAGAAAAAGGCGATATAATACTGGAGTCGATAAATGATCTGCTCGTCAACGGAAGCGTCAGTGCAGAAAACGGCGGTGTAAAGCTGGTATCGAAAAATGGCAGCATTTATTCGGGAGATCCTACAGATGATCCTACAGGTAAAGTTTTAAACGTTTCCATCACTGGTTATTCGGATGACAATGAGGGTATTGGTGTTTGTTTGCACGAAAAATCAGAACTAGCCGCGATTATCATCGACAGTCATGATAATCTGCGTCTTGGGGAATCAGCCGAACTTACAGCGAACGGTAACTATTATGGTACAGATACAGATGACCGCCCGGGATATGGTTTAAGTTATGATCCGGATATTAACGTAGGAGGCAAACGGAGCGATATTGCGATTGCCTTAATCACTTCGGGAGATTTGTTAGAGGTTGATTCTAATAAGATCTTTATCGCTTCAACGTCAGAGGAACATTACGGTACATTGCTTGTTTATTCGAATCATACAGTCGGCTTTGGCGACAACTTTACTAATTACTTGAATAATGGCTATGACTATGAATGTTCGATTGGTCGCATTGAAGCCGTATCAAGAGTTACCGAAAGCAAGAATGAGCTTTTTGTTGAACCCGGATGTTGCGGTTATACGTATAGATTGCCTGAAGCAAAATCGAAAACAATAACTTGGCAATTGTCAGCTGCGGATTCATTTGCATATACCATGCGAGGAAGAAAGAAGGGGGAACTAATCGGAGCAATGGCTGTAGTCTTGGCTTACATTGGCGCAAATAATTATGGCGGATACAAGCCGCCGCAGACCGGCATAGAAGGCGTTTCTTCGGCGCCGGACGCCGCCTATATGAGAAAATGGGCTCTTGAGAGGTATCCGGATTTGATGGACTCCCTGAAATTCGAGGAACCTGTAATTCCGGATTCGCTGAAAAGCGACAATTTCCCCTTTAAGTCTGTTTATGCATTGTATGAATTAGAGGGTGAAATTCAAGGGGCGGACGGGAACGCCATCCTTCGGACGCTGGGACAACTTGTGCAGAATCAAGGTCCAATTTCTGCAGAATCATTTGCCGGCATTCCTCAGCCGGATGCAGAGATAACGATGGCTTGGCTAACCAGTCTCAGAAAGTATAGGAATATTTTAACGGCAGAAGAGACCGGTTTCAATGAGATTGCTTATCGATCGGATATTGCGGCCAGCCATGCATTGGATGTTGCCAGAGAAACCATTCAGGGAACTTCCAATCAGGAGGACACGGCGCGTATGATATATGATTGGCTTGAAGGCGGTTCTGAAGGATAACATTTAATGTCAGCGCAGGCGGCGGATCTGTTCTGTCTCTTTTTCAGCAGAGAAAATCTGTCGACTAATTCACATCCGGCAAGAGCGAGCGCCCAAGGGCAATCGCCCCAGTCGAGACGGGCCGATTGATACGGCCGACGGCTTGAGGGTTGTCTTTCGGCGTTCCTCTTTCTTGGATAAAATCATGTATCTCGATATACAATGGGTGCGCGGGAAGAAGATTTTTTTCGATGCCCACCAGAGCGTTTCTGCACAGAACTGCCGCTTCTTGGTATTGTTGCTGCTGCATTTTAACTTGAGCGGTCCAGTACATGATTTCTGCATAGAAGACAGAATTCGATGGGCGCTCTGCCAGGCACTTTTGTGCTTTTTGAAAAGACATTTCAGCGTCTTTGTACCGCCCTTGTTTATAATAGATCCTTCCAAGATGCATCCAGATCCTGCGATTGTGAGGGGGATCGGCGCCTAAATACGCCGGAGCAAATTCCAATCCCTTTTGCAGAAGGCGTTCCGCCTCATCGCTTCGCTGGGACGCTTCATGCCATTGGGCCTCTGTGATTTGAAGAGAGATTTTGTTGGAAAAATTATGATCTGAAAATTTGCCGTAGATCTCCTTGGCTTTATCGAGACACTCTCCGACTAAAGACATTCGGTTTGTTTTCAAGGCGAAATCAGCATACTCGCAAAGAAACTGGGCTGTATACAAATGATTCGATCCATAAGACGAAAGAATAGTTCTATACGCTTTCTGATATAAATCGGCAGGTTGCTGCAGGTCTCCCTGTCGGGCAAGAATCTTTGCCATGTCCGCGAGAAAAGGGCTCATAGCCGGATCGGTTTCCGAGTGATAGACGGACATAATATCTAAAGACCTTGTCATATAATCAAGGGCTGTTGAATAATCCCCCATATTCAAATATACCATACTTAAGGAACGCAGCGTATAGGCAACATAAGGATGCTCAGGTCCATAAAACTCAGATTGAATATTCAAAGTGTCAAGCCATAGCTCTTCCGCTTTCGAGTAGTTCCCTTTTTCCATGAAAACCCATGCCAAATCTGATAAGCACAGGGCCTGTTCTTCTTCAGACGCTTTGTTCTTCTGAGCCGTCAACAGGGACCTGCTCATGTACTCGTGAGCATCTTCAAGTTTTCCGAACGCAAGATACATTCTTCCGAAAGTCCGCAGACCCTGACAAGTTTTATCAACTCCCTGGACAGGTGGATTGCCTGCGCCGCCCGATATATTCCCAAAGGAGATCATGAAAAGAAAAAAACAAAAAATCTTCTTTTCTAAATTGAATCGCATATTAGGTCTTTCCGTAAACAAGTCTAAGTCTTGCAGATAGAATTTCGGGACAAAATTAATTCGACTTGAGGAAACGGGTGTTTTGTAAAAATTTAATGGATCCTTTATTTATGATTTGAAAACCAGTTTCATATAAATGATAGATTATCAGACCCTTTCTTCTCCCGCTCAATCCTGTTCCTGCCGAAGTCCTATAATAGATATTGTCTATCTGTCAGAGGCGGACTCATTCATTCTCAGGATGCCGTGTCTTTAGTGATATAGTTTCTCTCTCGATAGATTTATAGAAACGATGTTTTCAAGGATCATAGGTTTATGAAAAAGTCGATTGCTCATATAAATTTAATGTTTTATCTATTGGCCGAGTTGAATTTTCTTTTCGGTTTTTTTGTCTGTGCCCAGAATACAATGGCTGGACAAGAACCATGTCTCTTTTCTGAAACGGTTTATCATACTTTGAAAAGAAAGGGGCTCGAGGGTCTTAACGAGATTGTTTGGGAAGGAAAAGCAGATTGCAGACAACTAAAAGAAATTGTAAGAGAACTGGATCTTTATCAGCATAAACGTTATCAGGACGCCCGGATATTGCTGCAAGAAAAGCAAGAGGAATTTATAAAAGACTTTCATTGCAGGACGCGAAATAATTCGGACTTAATCGAAGTATTAATCCCTTTGAAATGGGAGATTGAAGAGTATAGTAAACAGTTACAGGCAACAAACCATTTTTCTTTTGCCGCTTATGACGCCTCTTTAATTTCTTGGTTACGACAAAATGAGGAATCCTGTGAATGGAAAGAGAATGAAAGAGATACACTGTTTGGTTATTATCCATTTCTGGAACAAATATATTCCGACAAAGAGGAATTGCAATCCTGCCTGTGGAAGATTAACGACAGATCTGCAATCGAAAAGACATTCTGCAACAAAAAAATATTAAAATATAATAAAGGACAAGATCCCGTCCGCTTAATTGAGAATACATTAAATATTCTGGAGAATCAATATATTGATACAATTGACTATCAGAAAGTTCAATCATCTGTTTTACATCGCTGTTATTTGATCGGAGAAGTCCTGACCCGTCCAGCAAATGATTATATATTTAAAGTTCAAAGATCAAAAGTCCAGCCATGGAGGGATTGTATAGACGATATAAATAAGCAGCATAAAGATATAATATATTCTAAAGAAACAACAATTCATTTATTCCAACAAATAGATC
>CAZCKQ010000157.1:0-4718 GCA_964499315.1 uncultured Eubacteriales bacterium
TTCATCTATTTCTTCGGACTTACATCAGTGACGGTGCGGCTTGTAAGCCTGCTCGCAGGCATCGCCTCGATGTTCGTTTTTTATCTGCTGATAAAAAGGATATCCAATAAGACAATCGCCCTTATATCGTATTGCATACTGGCTATAAACCCCTGGCACATCATGACGTCGAGGTGGGCGCTGGAATCCAACCTGTTTCCCGCCATCCTGCTGGCAGCCGTATACCTGCTTGCGGTGTCCTTCGAAAAAAGGGCCCTCCTGCCGGCCGCCATGTTTGTCATGGCCTTGTGCCTTTATTCCTATGGAACGTCATATTTATTCCTGCCGCTGTTCCTCCTGATGGTCGTGCCATATATGATCCACCATAAAAAAACGGGCTTGCTGAGCGCCTCCGCCGGGGCTGCCGTATTTGCCGCAACCGCCGCCCCGATCATCCTGTTCGTGATAATCAATTACTTCAAGCTGCAGACCATCAGCCTGCCGTTTCTGACTATCCCGAGGCTTACCACCGACAGCGTGCAATTTATTACGCAGTCTTCGCTGTCAAGCGCAGGCGGCGCGGGCTTTTTTAAATCCATGCTGGAAAACATTCGGATCTTTATTACGTATATTGTTACGCAGAAGGATGCTATCTGGAACGTGATGCCGCAGTACGGCTACATGTACATATTCTCCCTGCCACTGGTCATTCTGGGATTGGTCAAAATAGTTTATCTGCAATTTGCCAAAAATGACTTTAAGAAGGGCTTCAGAAAGGGCTTCAGAAAAAGTTTTGTGATCCTCGCATGGTTCTTTTCGGCAGTGCTCATGTCGTTTTTTATGCAAGCATGCGCAAACAGGGTAAATATCATTTTCTTCCCGATGATCTTTTTCGCGGCGGTCGGCATATACTCGCTAAGAAACAGCTTATTCAGGAAGAAACCGACAGTGTTCATAATACTGATCGCATTGCTTCATATGACATACTTCACGTTCTTCATGCATGATTATCTGACCAAATATAACGGAAGTACGGAGCAGCTGTTCCACAAATCCTTCGGCGAGGCGATAACTTATACGTCGCAGCAGTATGACGGAAAGATATATGTTACCGATAAGGCCAACATGCCGTATATCTTCGTACTGTTTTATACAAAAGCCGATACCGGGGAATTCATCCGTACCGTACAGTATGCCAATCCCGCGGCTGCTTTCCGGTATGTCGATTCGTTCGGGCGGTACGTCTTCAAGCCCGGCGGTCCGTTCGACGACGGCAAGGCTTATATTATACACAACTCCGATATCGGTAATTTCAGTGAAAATGATTACATAATAAAAAGATTTGAACTGTATTCTTCGGTAATAAAAAGATAGACCAAGGAGGCGAAGCTGACATAGCATATGAAAAATAAACTAATCATCGTATTGCTTATTGCTGCTTTGATGTCCGTACTGCCCTTTATCGCCGTATCGGCAGCCTCCCCCGGCAATGCAGGCAACACGGCCCAAACGGGCAACGCAGACAACGCGGGACAGGAAGGCGGCAACCTGATTTTAAATCCGGGGTTCGAAGAAGTTGACGGTAATTCGCCGCATTTCTGGGTAAGCGGTTCCTGGGCGGGAAAAGGGATTTTCAGTGTCGAGGACGGCACGGGCATCGGCGGGTCGCGATGCGTATGCATCGTCAACGAGACCCCGGATGATTCGAGATTCAAGCAGCAGATACAAGTCAAGCCTTCAACATATTATAAGCTGAGTTGCTGGATGAAGGCCGAAAACGCGGGTCAGGACAATAAAGGCGCCAACCTGTCCATCGAAGGGCTGCTTGACACCACAAGGGATATCCGCGGTACCAGCGCCGATTGGGAGTACGCCGAGCTGTACGGAGTGACAGGAAGCAAGCAGCAAACCCTCATAGTCACGTTAGGCTTAGGCGGGTACAGCAGTATCAACACCGGGAAAGCCTGGTTTGATAATGTGGCCGTGGAAGAGCTTAAGGAAGCTCCGGCCAATGTCAACGTCGTCAACCTGTTCATGCCGGAACAGAATCGGCCCCCCGTCGACGGGCAAGCAAAGCCGGGTACATGGATATGGGCGGTAGTTGCCTTGTTGGTATTGCTTGCAGGCGCCGCATTTATTGTCAAAAAGTCCGGGAAGCGGACGTCAACGCAGTCGCAGTCGCGGATACAGACGCCGACGACTATTGAAACCGATAATGACAACCAGGCGGTAAAGCTCGACCGGATCGACGTCCTGATCATGTCCGCCGTTACTTTCATATACGCGGTTGTGGCACTGGTGAACCTGGGGAGCGTGAAAGTCCCGCAAACGGGCTGGACTCCCGCCAGACCCAATGAATCGATCACCGTGGAATTCGACAAGGAGATCGATATCAGCAGGATCTTCTACTATTGCGGATTAGGCCACGGGAGGCCCGACGAAGGAAGATACAGAATACAGTATCAGAAGACCGACGGCAGTTTCGAGCCGCTGGCCACACTTGATAAAGAAGATATATTCATATGGAAGACCGCCGCCACACCCGACGTCAATTTGAAGACGCTGAAGATAATTGTCGACAAGCCCGGCGGGACGCTCAACGAGATCGGCTTCTTCGAACAGGGCAGCACCACTCCGTATACCGGTTTTAAGATCACCGGCAAAGACGTATCCTCCGCAGACGCCGGCGACACCGGCGGCGGTGGCAGCGATGGCGGCAAGGGTGGCAGCGTGTCGAATCTTTTCGATGAGCAGGACAGGATAGACTACAAGCACTCTTACATGAGCGGAATGATCTTCGATGAGGTATACCATGCAAGGACTGCCTATGAGTACCTGCACGGCATGCAAATCTACGAATGGACCCACCCGCCACTCGGCAAGCTGATCATCTCAGCCGGGATCGCGATCTTCGGAATGGACCCTTTCGGCTGGAGGATCGCCGGGACCTTGTTAGGCATTGCCATGATCCCCATCATGTACCTCTTCGGCAGAAAGCTGTTTAAAAAGCGATTCTTCGCTTTCTGCGCCGCGTTCCTGATGTCGGTGGACTTTATGCATTTCGGGCTCACGAGGATAGCCACCATCGACGTTTTCGCGACGTTCTTCATCATACTGATGTATTACTTCATGTATGACTACTATGTCACAAAATCATATACGCTCGATTTCCGCAAATCGCTTGTCCCGCTCCTGCTATGCGGTATATGCTTCGGGCTGGGCGCCGCATCCAAATGGATAAGCCTATACGCCGGCGGCGGGCTGGCGCTGCTGTTCTTCATGGCAAAGTACCGGGAATACAGCGACTATAAGGTCTGCGTCAAGAAACGGGCCAAATACCCGTGGACCAATATATTCATGAAAATATACATGTACAGGACGCTGCTATATTGCGTGCTGTTCTTCATCGTCATCCCGGCGGCAATATATCTGGCGTCATATATCCCGGATATGACCAACCCGGCATCGGGCGACGGCATTGCGGGGATGATCCGCAACCAAACGGCGATGTACAGCTATCACAGCCGTGATGTGCTGGGATCGACGCATCCCTTTTCATCATACTGGTGGGAATGGCCTCTGATGAGACGCCCCCTCGAGACCTATCTCGGAAGCGACCTTCCGGCCGGATATTCTTCGACGATGACCATAATGGGAAACCCGGCGATCTGGTGGGCGGGCATCGTTGCCGTTTTCATAGCGATCTATCATGCGGTAAAGAGGCGCGACAGCAAAATGACCGTCATATTCGCGGCCATCGCCTTTCAATACCTGCCGTGGGTAGGAGTGACGAGGATCGTATTCATTTACCACTTCTTCTCCACCGTACCGTTCATGATACTGTGCATCGTATATGTCGCAAAAATATATATGGAGAAATACCGTTACGCAAGATACTTTGTATACGGCTTCCTGGCCGTCGCAGCAATCCTGTTCGTGATGTTCTACCCGGTGCTGTCAGGAATGGAAGTGAGGCGGGATTATGTTGAGAATTTCCTGTTGTGGTTCAAACAAAAATGGGTGTTTTAATAACAATGGGTGTTTTAGTTTATAATTATCTTCAATGAGTGGGAGTGAGAGTTTAGAATGAGTACGGAAAATGGCATTGTGTGTTCGGTCGTAGTGCCGGTCTATAATGAAGAACTGGTGGCGGCGGAATCATACCGGCGCCTGAAAGAGGTGATGGACGCCTCCGGAGAGGCCTATGAGCTGATCTTCGTAAACGACGGCAGCAGGGACAAAACCGCGGATATCATCGCCGGCATATGCGGAAAAGACGGCAATGTCCGGCTTGTCAGCTTTTCACGCAACTTCGGCCATCAGATCGCGATAACGGCGGGGATGGATTATTCTACCGGGCAGGCCATCGTGGTTATCGACGGCGACCTGCAGGACCCGCCCGAGGTCATACCCAAGATGATCGCAAAATGGAAAGAAGGAAACGACGTAGTTTATGGCAAGCGGATCGAAAGGAAGGGCGAAACGGTCTTCAAGAAAATAACGGCCAATATTTTCTACAGGTCGTTACGAAAACTCACCGATGTGGACATACCCGTAGACACCGGAGATTTCAGACTCATCGACCGCAAAGTGTGCGACGCCCTCAAGAAGGTCAGGGAACGCAACCGCTATATAAGGGGGATAATAAGCTGGCTGGGCTTCAAGCAGACCGGTGTGGAATATGTGCGCGAAAAGAGGTTCGCCGGGAAGACCAAGTACCCTCTGAAAAAGATGCGCAG
>CAZCKQ010000158.1:0-4710 GCA_964499315.1 uncultured Eubacteriales bacterium
TACAACCATCTGCGCCATGTTCTGCAGGTTTTGACCAAGGAGGCGGCTTATAGGTGAAACCGACACCAAGAACTCCGAAGAGAAGCTTAACGAGGCTATACAATATATCAAGCACAGCCCGGAGATAAGGGATGTCCTGATAACCGGCGGTGATGCGTTCATGTTGACCGGCACGAAGATCGAGTGGCTGCTGCGCGAACTGAGGATGATCAAACATGTTGAGATAATCAGGTTCGGCACCAGGACCCCCGTGACCCTCCCGCAGAGGATCACACCCGAATTGGCCGGTATTTTGAGCAGATACCATCCTATATATGTCAATACCCACTTTAATCATCCGCGCGAGATCACCCCGGAATCAAAGAAGGCATGCGGCATTCTTGCAGATGCGGGGATACCGCTTGGAAACCAGATGGTCCTTCTGCGCGGCGTGAATGATGACGCCTATGTCGTAAGGAAGCTGAATCAAGCCTTATTGACAATCAGAGTCAAGCCTTATTATATTTTTCATCCCAAACAGGTAAAAGGTACGCGGCATTTCAGGGTATCGATAGAAGAAGGCCTCGGTATAATGGAAAGTCTGAGAGGCAGGACTTCGGGTATGGCCATTCCGGCGTATATTGTAAATGGGCCTCATGGGATGGGCAAAACACCTATACTGCCCAATTATCTGCTGTACCTCGGCAAAGGCAAGGCCGTGTTCAGAAACTGGCAGGGCAAGCCGTTCGCAATTGATAATTAGATATTTAATTTAAAGGGAGAAATATTTATTAAAGGGAGAAAAATATATGAACGTCAAGTATAACGATCTGACAGGGGTAATGGAAGTAGGGTATCAATTCACAGATGTGAAATCTCCGAATCTTTTCAGGAATATTTTCCCTTATAACCGTATTCCGAACCTTATTTTCAACCACAGGATCGTACCTATGAATATTCCTAAGAACCTTTATATCACCGATACGACTTTCAGGGACGGGCAGCAGTCAAGGTCTCCATATACTGTGGAGCAAATCTGCAGACTATTTGACTTATTGCATAAACTTGACAATGGAACCGGCGTCATCAGGGCATCTGAATTTTTCGTCTACTCAAAAAAAGATAGGGAGGCAGTCGGGCAATGTCTGGCAAAAGGGTATGATTACCCGCAGGTGACATCATGGATAAGGGCGAGGAAAGAGGATTTTGAGATTGTTAAAAGCATGGGGCTGAAGGAGACGGGTATCCTTGTATCCTGCTCTGATTACCACATATTCAAGAAACTGAATATGACAAGGAGCGAAGCTATCTCGAAATATCTTGAAATAGTGTCGGCATCGATCGAATGCGGTATCATTCCGCGCTGCCATCTCGAAGATATCACAAGAGCGGATTTTTACGGTTTTGTCCTCCCTTTTGTTAATAAACTGATGGAATTATCAAAGCAATCAGGTATGCCTGTAAAGATCAGGGCTTGCGATACGTTGGGGCTCGGTACGTCCATTCCGGGCATATGCCTGCCGAGGAGCGTCCAGCAGATAATGTACGGCCTGACCAATTTCGGCGGCGTTCCGTCCGAGGATCTTGAATGGCATGGGCATAACGACTTTTATAACTGTGTTTCCAATTCCGTGACTGCCTGGTTGTATGGTTGCGCGTCAGTAAACGCATCGTTGCTGGGTATAGGTGAAAGGACCGGCAATACCCCGCTTGAGGCAATGGTTATCGAGTACCATCAATTAAAAGGATCGGCGGCTTCCGCGATGGAACTCAGGGTAATAACTGAGATTGCCGAATATTTTGAAAATGAGCTTGAATATCAGATACCTCCCAGGACGCCTTTTGTAGGTCGTGCGTTTAATGCTACGAGGGCAGGGATCCATGCGGATGGTCTGCTGAAGGATGAGGAAATATACAATATTTTTAATACGAGCGATATCCTGGGACGGCCTCCCATAGTGGTGCTCGACGCCCATTCGGGTTTAGCCGGCATCGCCGCGTGGATAAATACTTATTTTAATCTTAAGGACGACAAGAAGATTGATAAAAAAGATCCGAGGCTGCTTTGCATAAAACAATGGATAGACGAGGAATACGACGGCGGCCGGACGACTGTCATTGGCGATGTTGAGATGGAGCAGCTGGTGGACAGGTGCATTCCGGAATTATTGCATATCAGGGAAAGCCGGGTAGAATAGCATATCCTGTTTTTGACTTTGGTGTTCAATTACATTAAAATATTAATGTTGTTTGTATTTGCCGTTTTCCGGCTTCGGGAGGAGTAAATATGAATCCCAAACTCAAGGACGGATTGACTGACAGATTATTTGAGGCTGTGCTGAAGCTGAAAGATATAGATGAATGCTACCGCTTTTTTGAGGATATCTGCACGGTGAACGAGATCAAGTCGTTGGCGCAAAGGCTTGATGTCGCGAGGATGCTGATGGAAGGCAGGACATATACGGAGATATGTCGGACGACCGGCGCCAGCACCGCGACGATAAGCAGGGTCAACAGGAGCCTTAATTACGGCGCGGACGGCTACAGGATGATACTTGAGCGCCTGAAGGGATCAGGCGGCTGATAAGGAGAAACATATTGCAATGAGATTACTGGAGAAGATCATCGGATCGTACAGCGATCGTGAACTTAAAAGGATATTTCCTATTGTAGAGCAGATCAACGCGCTTGAACCGGAGATGCGCAAACTAAGCGACAGCGACCTTCGTAATATGACTGCGCGCTTCAGGGAAAGGCTCGGCAACGGGGAAACGCTTGACGACCTGCTGCCTGAGGCTTTCGCGGTGGTGAGGGAGGCCTCTTGCAGAATCCTTGAGATGCGTCATTTCGATGTGCAGCTCATAGGCGGCATCGTGCTGCATCAGGGACGTATTGCTGAAATGAAAACAGGCGAAGGCAAGACGCTTGTCGCGACGCTGCCTGTGTACCTGAATGCGCTTGAAGGCAAAGGCGTGCATGTGGTTACAGTAAACGATTACCTTGCAAAACGCGACAGCGAATGGATGGGCAAGATATATGGCTTCCTGGGCATGAGCGTCGGCCTTATCGTGCACGGCCTCGATAACGCCCAGCGCCGCAGCGCCTATAATTGCGATATCACTTACGGCACTAACAATGAGTTCGGTTTCGATTACCTCAGGGACAACATGGTCATCTATAAGCACGAGATGGTCCAGCGCGACCTGAATTACGCCATAGTTGACGAAGTCGACAGCATCCTGGTTGACGAGGCGAGGACGCCTCTGATCATTTCAGGCGCTGCGGACAAGTCCACCGATATGTACAAACGCGCAAATTCTTTCGTTGGCAGACTCAGGGCGCGTATGTTTTCGCAGACCGACGACAAGGTTCATATCGACGACGAGATCACAGAGGACTATATTGTTGACGAGAAGGCGCATACCGCTTCACTGACAGCAAAGGGCGTCAAAAAGGCCGAGCAGTTTTTCGGCATCGACAACCTGTCCGACCCTGATAACATGACCATACTGCATCACGTCAATCAGGCGCTCAAGGCGCACGGTCTGATGAAACGGGACAGGGACTATGTCGTCAAAGATGGCGAAGTGATCATCGTAGATGAATTCACCGGAAGGCTGATGTACGGCAGGAGGTACAGCGACGGTCTGCATCAGGCCATTGAAGCAAAAGAAAACGTCAAAGTGGAGAGGGAAAGCAAGACCCTTGCAACCATCACGTTCCAGAATTATTTCAGGATGTACAACAAACTTGCGGGCATGACAGGCACGGCCCAGACGGAAGAGCAGGAATTCCAGACCATATATAAGCTTGATGTCATCGTCATTCCTACAAATATGCCGATGATCAGGGTTGATAACCATGACGCGATATATAAGACCGAGCAGGGCAAGTTCAACGCCGTAATCGAAGAGATCGTCGAATGTAATAAACGCGGGCAGCCTGTGCTCGTAGGCACGATTTCCATTGAAAAATCAGAACTATTGAGCGCCATGCTCAGGAAACGCGGTATAAATCATAGCGTCCTCAACGCCAAATTCCATGAACGGGAAGCCGAGATCATAGCCCAGGCCGGTAAACCGGGAGCCGTCACCATCGCTACGAATATGGCGGGGCGCGGTACCGATATCATGCTTGGCGGAAATCCCGAATTCCTGGCAAAACAGGAAATGCGCAAAATGGGCTATGCCGAGGATATGATATATAATTCCACAGGTTTGAATGAAACAAGCGACGAATCGATAATTGAGGCACGCAAAACATACAGGGAATTGCACGGCAAATATAAAAAGCTGACTTCCGCCGAAAGGGAGAAGGTCATAGCGGCAGGCGGCCTGCATATCATCGGAACCGAAAGGCATGAGTCCAGACGCATAGACAACCAGCTGAGGGGACGTTCAGGCAGGCAGGGCGATCCCGGATCGTCACGCTTCTTTATCTCGCTTGAGGATGACCTGATGCGGCTTTTCGGCAGCGACAGGCTCATGGGATTTGTCAACGCGTTGGGACTTGAAGAGGATCAGCCGCTGGAGCACAGAATGCTTTCAAATGCGATAGAGAACGCCCAAAAGAGGGTTGAGGGAAAGAACTTCGATATACGCAGGCATGTGCTGCAATACGACGACGTCATGAACAAACAAAGGGAAGTCATATATTCGCAGCGCAGGGACGTGCTTAACGGCGCAAACCTCAGGGATAACTTCCTGAAGATGATCGATTCGATAGTAAACG
>CAZCKQ010000159.1:0-3420 GCA_964499315.1 uncultured Eubacteriales bacterium
AAGGATCAGCCCCCTTTGCTTTGACGCTAATCGTTAGGTGTGAGAAAATGTATAGGATGTGCCGGGGTGAATTAACTGATATAATTCAAGCAAGGAAGTGTGTTTATGAGTCTTTTGAAATTGTTGGATACTGAGTTTGTGCAAGGTTTTATCCGCATGGCCGACGACGGCTGGAGAATGGGCTGGCACGAGAGGAACGGCGGCAACCTGAGTTACCGGATAAAAAAAGAGGAGATCGAGACGATAAAACAGTGCCTGGATTTGAGTGCCGCATGGCAGCCGATCGGTACGTCGGTCCCTGAACTTGCCGGGCAGTATTTTTTGGTGACAGGAAGCGGAAAATACTTTCGGAATGTGATATTAAAACCCGAGGATTGTTTAGCTGTCATCGAGCTGGATGACGACGGCGGCAGATATAGGACCGTGTGGGGACTGGTGAACGGAGGGAGACCTACAAGCGAACTTGCATCCCATCTGATGAATCACGAAGTCAAGATGACGGCATCCAACGGGACGCACCGCGTGATCTATCATGCGCACCCGGCCAATATCATAGCGCTTACCTTTGTGCTGCCGCTGAAGGACGAGGTATTCACCAGAGAACTATGGGAGATGATCACCGAATGCCCGATCGTGTTTCCCGACGGTATCGGCGTGGCGCCCTGGATGGTTGCGGGCGGCCGTGATATCGCAGTAGTCACGAGCGGACTGATGAAAAAGTATGACGTGGTCGTATGGGCGCACCATGGCATATTCTGCTCGGGGGAGGACTTCGACCTCACGTTCGGCCTGATGAACACAGTCGAGAAAGCGGCTGAGATACTGGTAAAAGTCATGTCCATGTCGCCAAAAAAACTGCAGACCGTAACCCTGCAGAACTTCCGCGATCTGGCGGACGCTTTCAATCTCAAACTGCCGGAGCGTTTTTTGTATCAGAAGTAGGTTATTTTCAATTACGGCATTGAAATGAAAATAAAAAAATAATATAATCATTTCAAAGCATTAAGTGAAAATATAAAAGGATGAATAAAAATAATTTATGATTAATAGAGCAGGCAGAAGAATTAAGTCAGGCAGGGGGAAGGCTGAATATGTTTGCTTTGTACCTGCGCCGCTTCCGCCCGATAACCCGCCGGTGCAATACGATGATGAATTGATTTTTCTTGTATCCGAGGCTAACAGGTATATCGGCAGATTGGACGAGGTAACCGATAAGCTTATTTCGCCAAGCTATTTTATATATATGTACGCACGTAAGGAAGCCGCTCTTTCTTCTCAAATAGAAGGAACAAAGGCTACATTTTCTGATTTGATAAAGGCTGAAGCCGGAATGGCGGATGAAGTCCCCAACGATGTCAGGGAAATTGAAAATTATGTCAAAGCGATAGATTACGGATTTGAACGGCTGAATGTATTTCCACTTTCGTTGCATCTGATCAGGGAAATTCATGCCATTCTTATGGAAGGCGTCAGAGGCGAAAACAAAACGCCCGGTGAATTCAGGAGATCGCAGAATTGGGTCGGAGGTTACTCAATCAGCACTGCGACCTATATCCCGCCATCTGTTGATTATATGCACGGTTGTCTGGATAATTTCGAAAAGTTCTTACATGATAGCGACAGGATACCGGCTCTTGTAAAAGCAGCGCTGATACACAGCCAATTTGAAATGATCCATCCGTTTTTAGATGGTAACGGAAGAGTCGGCAGACTTCTTATCGCCTTTTATCTTGCTGCGAAAGATATCTTGCACAAGCCCACGCTTTACATTTCTTCATTCATCAAGCGCAATCAAAAGGCGTATTATGACTGCCTTTACAATATCCACACCAAAGGTGATTATGAGACATGGATAAAATTCTTTTTGACGGGTGTTATCGATACCGCACGGGAAGCGGTAGACATTTCCAGAGATATTACTAATATCCGCGAAGATGATTTGAGAAGGATAAACGCTCTTGGACGCACCAGCCGAAATGCCTTGAGTATTTATGAGGGCTTATTTGACAAACCTTTCATAAGTATTGAAGGAGCAGCTTCAAAGCTGAATATCAGCATAGCTACAAGCGCGCGGTTGCTTGACAGACTGTGCGGAGAAGGGATTTTGAGCAACATCGATAACCGCAAGCGGAATAAGGTATTTGTCTACCAGCGCTATATAGATGTATTTAATAAAGCCTGAACAATAGGTCTGCAAAGAAGAAAGAGGGTTGTCCATAGGGTTGTCCAAATTAAAGAATAAGATACTATTGATAAAAACGCTGCTGTCAAATCCGAGGATGATTATGGTCAAGCCGTCCGTCAACCTGTTCCTGGCCAGATATATGAAAAAGTTCAGGTTACTGAATGTCGGCGGGAAGCTTGTCATCCATTCCCATCTGCCGGCTTTGAACAGCAAGGCCTTTACAAGATTCGTCAATGAGCATTTGCTCGCAAGATCCGATGGTCCGACACACGCGCAGATCGCCGTGACCAACGCTTGCCCGCAGCGGTGCCAATACTGCTATAACAAAAACAGGAGCGGTGGGCTGGTGGATACCGATACCGTCATACGCGCCATCCGGGAATTGAAGCAGATGGGCGTAGTATGGCTCGGTATCACCGGCGGCGAGCCGCTTTTAAACAAGGATATCGTGGAAATAGTGGAGAGCATCGGCAATGATTGCGCCGTCAAGATGTTTACGACGGGTTGTAACCTTACCCCGCAATTGGCGTCTGATTTGAAGAGGGCCGGGCTGTTCTATGCCTCGGTAAGCCTGGATCACTGGAAAGAAGAGGAGCATGATCGGATAAGGGGGTACCCCGGCGCATTCAGGACGGCGCTGGACGCCATTAGAATATTTAAACAAACAGGCGGGATGCATGTCGGCGTCTCTGCAGTCATATCAAGGGATATGATCAACGACGGCCAGCTTGATACGTTCATACGATTTGTTGCCGGCCTGGATGTCCATGAATTGTGGCTGAGCGAGGCCAAACCTACGGTAGAGGCTTTTCGGAAAAAGGAGCTGGTGATTACCGAAAAGGAGCGATTGAGCCTGGTGGAACTTCAGGACAGGTATAACCGTCAAGAGAAAGGGAAGATGACGGTCAATTATCTAGGGCATTTTGAGGGCTCTGAAAATTTCGGGTGCAACGCCGGCAACAAGATGATCTATATCGACGCCTTCGGCGAGGTCAGCCCTTGCGTCTTCCTGCCTATGACCTTCGGAAACGTAAGGGACGAATCGGTTTCGGCGATTTTTACAGCGATGAAGAAGTATTTCCCTACGGAAGGAAGTTGCTTTGTCAACAAGAATTACGCATTACTGAGTAAATATGATAAAGGGCAATCGCCCATCTGCAGGGAGGATACTCTGAAAATAATGGACGAGGTGCGGTTCGGCCCTATGTCGAAGCTCTCGCGGCTGTATTACGGAA
>CAZCKQ010000159.1:3520-4681 GCA_964499315.1 uncultured Eubacteriales bacterium
AGGGAGGTAGGAGTTATGAAAATAGTAAAGCTGTTCGGTTTCATGGGCGCCGTGGTATTTGCAGCCATCGGACTGGTTTTTGCGCTCATCCCCGAAATTGTGCTGATATTCTTTAACAATCTTTCTGTCTATCTTGGCTTTACGCAGTCGCCGGTGCAAGGCGCGGGGCTTTATCTTGCGCTTGCCGCTGCGTATATGTATTTGGTAACGGTGCTTGCCTTCCTGATATTCCGGTACCCTGAAGCAAAATGTTTCCCATTGCTGTTGGCGCATGCCAAATTTGCCTCATCGGCGATTTCATTATTCTTTTTTATTACAGGTTACCCGTATCTGATCCTGATAACAAATTTTATTGTGGATGGGATAATCGGCGCCGTCGCTTTATTGCATTACTATAGGGTAAGAGGCAAAGCATGCTTCTAAGGATTTTGCAGTTATATGTTCCGGCTTTCGTCAAGAAGAAGGTGATCCGCGAGTTGACTCGCCTGACCGCCGACGCTTTCCATTGTAAAGTGCCCGATCTTAAAGGACTTACCAATAAGGTATGTTTACAGGCATATGCCATATTCACATGTGAACAGGCGCAAAGACTCGTCAGGTGCGGGTATGGCGTCGGGGAAGTCAAAGAGCGTCTGTATCAGGCCGCGATGCAGATGGGCAAGGAGATACGCCGACGTTTGCATATCGACACACAGCAACAGGTGCTTGCTGCAAGCCGTATGATGTACAGGATTCTCGGCATACGGATGCATGAAGACAGCCTTGGCGGTATCCTTATAAGCGATTGCTTTTTTAGTCGGTATTATTCCGGAGAGGTCTGCCGGATCATATCGTCCCTGGATGAAGGCGTGGCGGCAGGGCTTTCGGGCGGAGGCAAGCTCGAATTCCATCAAAGAATCACAGAAGGCGGCAATTGCTGCAAAGCGCATTTTAATGCGCAAGGTGAGTTGAAATGAAAAAGGCGAAAACGGCGATTGTGGTGGGCAGCGGAGCAGGCGGCGCCACAGCGGCCAAAGAACTGCAAGGCAAGTTCGACGTGACTGTTTTGGAGGCGGGGAACGTATTCAAACCCTTCGGCATGAGCCTGTCTGCTTTGGAGCGCTGCAAAAAGGCGGGTCTGTACCTGGATGCGCGACAGATCAGGTTGCTGTTCCCGGCAAT
>CAZCKQ010000160.1:0-4669 GCA_964499315.1 uncultured Eubacteriales bacterium
TCGGTATGTGTTGTGGCGCTAGGCAACGGAACGGCTTCAAAGGAAGCTGAGCAGTTCATCGACGGGGTGCTTGAAGAGTTTGACGTACGCGTCCGGTATGCAATCGTAAATGAAGCCGGCGCTTCTGTTTATTCCGCGTCGAAGCTTGCCGCCACGGAGTTCCCCGATCATGATGTTTCGGTAAGAAGCGCTGTTTCTATAGCGCGAAGACTGCAAGACCCTCTTGCGGAGCTGGTCAAAATCGATCCTAAATCAATAGGCGTCGGACAGTACCAGCATGATATGAATCAGAAAAGGCTTGACGAATCTCTCGGGTGGGTTGTCGAAGATTGTGTCAACAGAGTGGGTGTTGATGTGAATACTGCGTCGCTGCCGCTTTTGTCCTATGTAGCGGGGATTAATTCCGCTGTGGCCAAAAATATCATCGAATACAGGAAAAGCAAGGGTAAATTCCGAAACAGGGAAGAGCTGTATAATGTCGAAAAGATAGGTGATAGAGTTTTTAGACAGAGCGCCGGTTTTTTAAGGATACCCTCCGGTGAAAACATACTGGATAATACGGGAGTGCATCCGGAATCATATACTGCGGCTGTCAAACTCCTGGAGCTTACGGGATATAGCCTGGATGACGTAAGAAACATGAGGATCGGCGAATTGGAGTCAAGGATATCCCGATTCGGGCTTTCAAAGCTGGCGGCGCAGATAGGCGTAGGCGAACCTACATTATTGGATATAACGGCGGAGCTGCTGAAACCGGGCAGAGATCCTCGTGACGAACTGCCGCAACCTGTCATGCGGTCCGATATTGTCGAATTGGCTGATTTGAGGAAAGGTATGGTAATGACGGGTACCGTAAGGAACGTTGCTGATTTTGGCGCTTTTGTGGATATCGGCGTCCACCGTGACGGTTTTGTCCATAAATCCGAATTCAGCACTCCCGATATTTCGGCGGGCGATATAGTAAAGGTGCGGGTTGTTGATGTCGATGCCGAACGGAAGAGGATTTCATTAAGCATGAAAGGATTAGGCTGATATATGAATATGCTGATGGCTTCATTCTATTCGCTTTACAAGAGGCCTTTGATCATATTTGTCATTGGGATGACCGCTTTTGTGATTGCGCTGCTGAATCACTTCAATCCGATAATTCCCATAATAACAGGATTAGGAGCAATCGGGACAAGTAATTTCTTCAGCTCGGCGATATCTTTACTGCAGTATCTGTGGGAGCCCGGCATTATTGTTAAAGCCATCATGATCCTTATTGCCGGCAGCATCGCAGCCGCATTGCTCTTAAGCAGTTTCTTGTCGGGAAGTCTCAATATGATCGGCAACTCCGCCGCAGATCGCCCTGTTGCCAAAGGCGAATTTGTTTCCGGACTCAGAAAGAATTTTTGGCGCCTGGTTACGATTAATATCAGGATTTTTCTGGTTTATTCGGTTTATCTGATGCTTGTGTCCGTTGTAGTGGTGCCTTCGCTTGCGTTGACCAGGGCTGCGACCGGAAGCAGGCCCCAGATGCTTATCGCGGCTATATTCGTTGATGTGCTTACCGTATTCGTATTGTTCTTCAGCTTCATGTTCCTGCGCATCTATACGCTATACTGGTTTCCGGCCGTATATGGCAGATTCCGGAACGCGTTCATATCGGCAAAACGTATAGCTGACAGCAACTTTTGGAGGATTGTCCGGGCCTTCCTTTGTTTCGACATCGCCTTTATCCTGTTCCATTTGCTTGCCGGGCAAATTTCCCCGGGGGCTGCGGCCTTGTCCTTCTTCCTTAAATGGCTGTTCAACACTCTGTTTTTCAGCACCTATATTTCCTATATTTTCAATACGTTTTTCGGGTATGCCAAATCATACAAGGGACTTAAAGCCATATCATAATCATTTCGCGAAATTATGCTTTCCGATCCGGATTATTATCGGCCTTGACCAGATCCATTTGCTTGTAGCCGTTGCGGGATTGTAATAGTAAACGCAGCCGTATGACGGATCCCACCCGTTCAACGCGTCTCTTGCCGCGTTTATCGCGGTTTTATTAGGCTCCAGGTTTATCTGTCCGTCTCTTACCGCATCAAAGCCGCCCGGTTGATAAATCACGCCTGCAATGGTATTGGGAAAGCGGCTGTCGCGTGTCCTGTTCAATACCACCGCGCCTACGGCCACTTGTCCGATGTACGGCTCTCCTCTTGCCTCCGCGTGAATCAGGTGCGCCAGGAGATCCGCATCCCTGCTGCCGGCGCTGCTCTGCTGGGTCCCCGCCGCAGCCTTTCCTGTCGGAAGTCCAATGGCTGAGAGTGTTTCAGGCCCGGCCACACCGTCTACCACTAATCCGTTTTTGTATTGGAACGATTTAACTGCCTTAAAAGTCAGATATCCATAAATACCATCCACCTTGCCTTTATAATAACCCCATTTGGCAAGCCTGTATTGGATGTTTTTGACTTCCTGGCCTCTTGAACCGTAATATGAGATCGTCGCTCTGCTGAAGTTGAAGATATCGGTCACCTCATGCCTGAATGTATAAACAGGCAGGAGTATCAACAGTGAAATCAGGGCTGACAGCGTCAGCCGCCTCAGCAGCCTGATTGGTTTGTCTTTTGAGGTTTTTTTCATGGCCCGCTCCTGTTAACCGGATAATATCTTCCTGTCTTTTATAGTTTGCAGTTAAGGTGCGAAAATATACTATGATTTGAATAGTTTATTAATATCGAAAAAGATATAGAGCAGCAAAATCAGGAAAAGCTCATCTTCCAGACCTTCGTCCAGAAGGATGACTATAAGGAAGAACAGTATGAGTTCCTCAGTCCCGATATTCTTGCCAAAGATTTTAAACAGGCCCTTTTTTGGAGCGTGTTGTTTTTCTGCCGAGTGGGGTTTGAATGCAAACATCTTGGGACGGGTACCCCTGGGGAATTGCTTCTCCGGTTCGGATGGCAGCGGAATATCTTCAGCAGTGATAGCTTTTAGCGCCGGATCTGCTTCCTTCTTTTGTTCCTCCGTCCTATCCGTCCTGGGAGGGTATCTGTTCATCGGGTATGGGCGTCTCTGATACATAGTCCACCTGTCAGGAACTTCTCTCATTATCGTTTATAAGCATTTTTGATAGCCGTGATAGACGCAGAAGCTGTATGCAGTTTGAAGCCTTTTCCTGTCTTTCCTTGCTCAGAAAAGGCCTTATCGCCGAAAGCAGGTTGATGTTCCGGTCGTTTGCGGTATTCAGGCCGTCAATCATTTTTTTAATCCTGAACAATAATTCCATATCGTCATTTCCTCGGTTTTTCAAGCCGTCGCCGGCAGGTTCGGCGGCTTTACCCGCATCTGACCTGACCGCATCTGACCCGACCGCATCTGTTTTATCCGCGTTTGTACCGTCCGCATTTGTTATGTCCGCTGCTGTTTTATCCGACCTGTCTGCGGATGATGATCCGACGAAAGCGGAAATCAGGTTTGATATATTATCGGGTATCTTGTCTTTACCGAGCAGATCGACTATCTGCATTATTTTTGAATTAAGGTCGTCATCCATCTAAAAAGCCTCATTAAACTTGTGCATCACTCCATTATACTCAGTTCTTATTGAATATGATGCTTTTTATTTTATCGACCACAATATCACCTTTGTCACCAAGGAGTTTTTTGAGGTTTTCCAGGTCTTTATCTGTTACCTGTGACTTTATTTCATCCAGATTAATCTTTAATTCAGAAATCTTTTTTTCATCTATTTCTCCGATTTTTTGCATTATCTCAGTGGTGTCCATCTCACCCAGTTTTTTTGCTAATTCTGCGGTGTTGCCGCTTTTCAGCATATCAAGCGCGGCGTTGATCTTTGTCTTCATTACGGTTTCATCAATTTTTGATAATAACCCGCCCAGTCCGGCCCAGCTACTTTTTTGATCTTTATCCATGAATTATTATACCTTCCGGAAATAAAATTACTTAGTATAATTAATATGAAATAACAATTTGTGATATGATATATTCTATGTATGACGTGGTAATTATCGGAAAAGGACCTGCGGGCGTTTCCGCGGCGCTTTACACCATAAGGGCCAATCTCAGGACGCTCGTGGTGGCCAAGGGCCACAGCCCTGTTGAAAAATCGGAAAAAATCAGCAACTATTACGGTTTTCCGGATGGCATCAGCGGACCGGAGCTTATCGTAAACGGCGAAGAACAGGCGAAGCGTCTCGGTGCGGAGTTTATCCAGGATGAAATCACCGGTATTGAAAAACTTGACCTGTTTTATATAAAGGGCGCCAAAGACAGCTACCCGGCCAGGGCTGCCCTGATTGCCACCGGCTTGCCATATGGAAAGATGAGCGTATCGAATATGGAGAAGTTTATCGGGAAAGGCGTCAGTTATTGCCCGTCCTGCGATGGATTTTTTTATAAGGACATGAAAGTCGGTGTAATAGGGAGTAAGGATTTCGCCATTCACCAGGCGCTTGAACTGAAGACCGTGACAAATGATATCACCATATTTACTAATGGTAAAAAGCTGAACCTGACAGGGCATTACGTCGAAGCCGCCAACATTTTTAAAATCAATGAAAAGGTTATATTAAAGCTTGATGGCAGCGAGTATCTTGAGAAGATATATTTTCAGGACGGTACCGAAGAAAAGACCGACGGGGTCTTCCTTGCCTTTGAAAGCGCGGGCGGC
>CAZCKQ010000161.1:0-4663 GCA_964499315.1 uncultured Eubacteriales bacterium
TCATGTCAAATTCTTTACTGGACGATGCCTTTCGTATATGTTATAATTCATTCCGCAGGTGCGGATAACCGGGCGGCGATTAGATGGGGCAACCATTAGCTGTATAATGATATTTGCGGGTGTAATTCAGTGGTAGAATATCAGCTTCCCAAGCTGACTGTGTGGGTTCGATTCCCATCACCCGCTCCACCACAATAAGTACACATAGATGCGTTATATGCCCTCATAGCTCAGTAGGTAGAGCACATCCATGGTAAGGATGGGGTCTCCAGTTCGATTCTGGATGAGGGCTCCAACAAATACAAGACTTTTAGGGTTTAGATCCTGGGAGCTTTTTTCGTATTTACACCAACCTTACATCAACCTGAAAAAATCGTGTTTGTCACAGTGCTATTTCACTTCGTTTATGCTGGAGTTTTTCTTTCAAATAGGTTGTAATTTTTGCTGCTGCGGCTTCCCTTCATGTCATGAATAACATGGGAATATGTGTCCGGAGTCATAACAATTGCTTGGTCCAAGCATCTCCTGAACCACTTTGGATGGGATACCGACTTCTAAGCTATTTGTGGCAAAAGTGTGCCGAAGGTTATGTAAATTTGTATCAGGTATTTTCGCTGCTTTAAAATTTAGAAACCTTTTCGGTAATGGGATAGGCGTCGTATTGACGCTATATTTTATCATGGCTTTTGGAGCCTCGGCGAATGTCATGACACCTCATTTATCCCATTATTTTCTGCCGGAGACTCCTTTCTTTATTATCTGTCTTCTGTATACGGTGCTTTGCGCTTATGCGATTTTCCTGGGAGTCGAAGTAGCGATAAGGTTTTCGATGGTCGGATTTGTCATGGTGGTATAGAATAACAGCAAAATCACTTAAAGAAATTGGGATTATGGCTAAATCCGAAAAATCAGTATATTCGTTACTTAATCATTGAATGCTTAAAGAATAATGAGATTGAAAAGCAAATTAATAGTCTTGGGTAATATATGAATCGGCTACTGTAATGTCGTCGCAGAGGCGGAAAATGTTATTAACAGTTCCTCACCCGTTTCGATTTATGCCGACAAATTGCTTCTTAATAGGTATTCAATGCAGAAAAAATCCAGACCGAAGTCTGGAAAGGAGATAAAATGAGAAAATTCTATGCATTAATATTATACTGCATATTTAATAAATTGTAACTGAAAAATTTCATGAACATTGGTGAAAATTTTCACATTTGACATCGGGGTTGTTTAGTAGTATGATTCTTATATCCCCCATGGGGGGATGAGGGATATAAGGTGAATGATGAACGGTGTGATAAAAGGAGGAATCGGAATGACCCATTGCTTGGACGTTAAAGCGGTGTGCGACAGGCTATCCAGGCTGGAAGGACACATACGCGGGATAAAAAAGATGGTTGAGGAGAGAAAACCGTGTGAAGATATCCTTATTCAGATTGCCGCTATAGAATCGGCTATGCATAAGGTCGGACAGATAGTACTTGAGGACCACCTTGCCGGATGTGTGATTGATGATATCAAAGACGGCAAGGAAGAAGAGGCGCTTAGAAAGCTGAAGATGGCTCTCGATAAGTTTATTTAGGTTTATTTTTTTAGGTTTAATTTTTTAGATTAGTTACGGGGAGTATATGGGGAGTATATAATGAAGAAAATAAATGAGTTTCTTAATTCCATACCGATGCTGACAGTATCGGGCATATTTCTTGCGGCAGGATTCCTTGAACATATAGGTTTGCTTGGGAGCTACCGCTTTCCTGTGGATCCGGCCTGGGTTTCCATATTTATTTCAGGGTTTCCCATTGCGTATCACGCCATAAAAGGGGTTATAAAGCAGTTTTCCATCACCTCTGAGCTGCTTATAACGATAGCGATGGTAGCGTGCATCTATATCGGCGAGATATTTGCCGCCGGCGAGATTGCCTTTATTATGGCTATAGGCGCGTGGCTTGAGGATAGGACGGTTGAAAGGACAAGAAGGGGGATCGGGGCCCTTTTGAAATTGGTTCCGAACAAAGGCAGGCGCATCGCAGTATTACCTGATGGTACGGTGACAGAAGAAATGGTTGACGCAAGGGATTTGAAGGCGGGCGATATCATCAGGGTTCTTCCCGGCGAGGCCATTGCCTCCGACGGTAATATCACCTACGGACAGACCTCAGTTGACCAGTCGATAATGACGGGTGAGTCCCTGCCGGTAGACAAGACAATAGGCGACAGCGTGTTCTCGGGGACGATCAACCGTTTTGGCTCAGTTGATATAGAAGTTACAAAGTCATTTGAGGATTCAACGCTGCAAAAGATGATAAATCTGGTAAGAGAAGCGGAAGACAATAAAGCCCCGACGCAGAGGACAGTGGATAAATGGGCGGCATGGCTCGTACCTGTCGCATGCATAATATCCGTCATTACTTATATTGTAACCAGGGACATCATCCGCGCGGTGACGGTCCTCGTGGTATTCTGCCCTCGCGCTCTGGCGCTTTCAACCCCCACCTCCATTGTCGCCGCAATAGGCCAGGCTGCAAAATCCGGCGTCCTGATCAAGTCCGGTGAAGCGCTTGAAGGCATGGGCAATATAGATACCATAGCCTTTGATAAGACAGGTACGCTCACGCATGGCAATCTGAGCGTTTCTGATATGGTCACATTTGACGCCGATACAGATCAAAATGAGCTGCTCCTGCTTGCCGCTTCTGTCGAAAGCCGTTCGGAACACCCACTTGGCAAGGCTGGTGTGTCTTTTGCAAAGAGCAAAGGGATAGCATTGAATCAATCAGACAACTTTGTAATGTCTGTCGGCAGGGGCGTATCGGCTGAAGTAGATGGAAGGCATATTTTTTGCGGCAGCGAAAAATTTGTGCATGAAGAAAACAACCTGACAATTAGCGAAGATGTAAAAAACGCTACCGCCGATTTGAGGGAGCAGGGCAAGGCCGTCGTCGTCGTAGCAGACGAAGAAGGGATCCTTGGGATCCTTACGCTCTCGGATACCTTGAGAAAGGAATCGGCGCAGGTAATCGCGAAGCTTGCCCAAAACGGCATTTCGAGGACTATTCTGCTTACCGGTGATAATGAAAAGACAGCGCAGTATATTGCAAGGCAAACTGGTATTACCGAAGTCCGCGCTTCACTATTACCTGAGGGAAAGGTCGAAGCCGTGACAGCGCTTCAAAATGAAGGTCAGCTGATCTGTATGATCGGTGACGGTGTAAACGACGCGCCTGCTTTAAAAGCGGCGACCGTCGGTATTGCAATGGGGACAATGGGAAGCGATATCGCTATCGAAGCCGCGGACATCGCGCTTATGGGCGATGATATTACTAAAATCGGCTATATTAAACGGCTGTCTAATTCAACCATAAAGACCATCAAGTTTAATATTACCATGTCTATGGCGATAAATGCCCTTGCTATAGCGCTTTCAGTATTAGGGCTGCTGACGCCTGTCACAGGGGCACTTGTCCATAACGCCGGTTCGGTTCTGGTGGTCCTGAATGCAACTTTACTATATGACAGGAAATTCAAATAAATATCCCGCGGCCGGCGTCGCCGGCTTTGGATATGTAGAAGCCGGCCTATTTGAACATCACATTATTGTACACTTTTTCATTAATCACTACTTTGGCTTTTTCCAGTCTATCTGAAACCATTTTGTCGAACTTTTCGGATATAAGCCGCTTTTTCGCAAGTTCCTTCACTTCTTCAAAGGGTTTATATCCTTCTGTCTTTCTTTCATTCACTCTCATGATATTGAACGAGCCGTCCTGTTCTTCGATAATATCGCTGATCTGTCCGATTGGGAGTGTTTCAGCCGCCATTAATAATTGGGGGGTTGTTTCATCATATCTTTTTGATTTCTGATTAAACTCGCGTACTCTGTTAGTAACCGTTATGCCTTCGACACTTTCGATGTCTTTAACGGCGTCTTCAAAATCATCGGCTTCATCGAGTCTAGCCTTTATTTGTTCGCATATTTGTTTTGCTTTATCCTTTAAGTCTTGTGATTTTCCATCGTCGCCGTCGGCTTTGTATTCCACGACGATCATGTCGGTAATGTTACTGCTGGGCGCTTTGAACTGATCCTTGTTTTTTTCATAATATTCTCTGACTTCTTCGTCAGAAACGGCAAGAGTGGTCTTACCGAGTTTATTTTGCAATTCTTCTTCCATGTTGCCGAGGACATAGCGGTAATACTCGTTTTCATTATATTTTACAGGCCCGTAAATAGGTTCGTTTTTCTTTATGGCATCAGCTCTTCTTTGGTTTTCTTCAACAAGTCTTCTCTTGAAGTCCGAATAATCTATATAGTCAACAATGCCGTTTTCCCTGGCGATGATTTGTTTTATCCTTATTTGTTTCATTTCATTTACTACATCAGTCTTAAGCTTTTCTATAGGGATTTCACCGCTGAAATTATCTGTCCAGAATGTCTTTGAATCGCTGGCTTTATATTTATCTACGAAGTAAGCGAATACGGTCGATTTGGATTCATTCATGCGGATTTTGAATTCTTCTTTTGTCACCGGCTCGTCATTTACTGAAAAAACAATAACATTGGCATCGCTATTTAATATCAGCAGCAGTGTCATTAATGCCAAGCCGATTAAAACGACTCCGGTAACAGTGAGCACGATTATCTTGTTTCTTCTCTTTTTTG
>CAZCKQ010000162.1:0-4660 GCA_964499315.1 uncultured Eubacteriales bacterium
CGCATTCCCCGGCTTTCGAGGGTCACGAGACAGTTGGGCGCCCCGCTGCGGCACAGGCTGCTGCCGGAATCCTTCATGGGCGGCTGGTACGGCACACGGCGGCCATGCAAGCGGAAGACCGGGCAGAAAGCTCCGTACTGGAACCAGCGTATCAGCAACTCGCGGAATTTAGGGTCGTTAGGGTCGCCGCCGAAGAAGCCTCCAATATCGGAATTCCACCAGGGCAGCCCCGCGATAGCCATGTTCAATCCTGACTTTACCTGAATCCGGAAGGAATTAAAATTGGAGACGACATCCCCGGACCACGCAAGCGCCCCATAGCGTTGCGAGCCGGCCCACGCGCACCGTATGAGGTTGACCACGTTTTTCTGGCCGGCCTTGGTCATCCCATCAAAGAAGGTCTTTGCATACATTAGCGGATATATATTGCCGACCTGCATGTTATGTCCTTTATAATAACGGATGTTATCGCCGTGCTCGGCTATGGATTCCGGCTCTGCGACATCCAGCCAGAATGCCTTGATGCCTTTATCATAATAATTCTTTTTGACCTTGCCCCATACGTATTCACGCGCTTCAGGGTTTGTCGGATCGAAGTAGACGAGATTACCGTAAAACTCCTTATTAAACCTGATTCCTCTGTCGACTCTGGCCAGATAACCTTTTTGCAGCATTTCTTCGTAGTTCTCGCTGGTCTTGTCAACAGTAGGCCAGATCGAAACCATCAGCTCAATCCCCATCTGCTTCAATTCGCGTATCATCGCGTCCGGGTCAGGCCAGAATTCAGGGTCAAACCTGAAATCGCCCTGCTTCGGCCAGTGGAAGTAGTCGATGATAATTACGGAAATAGGGAGCCCTCTTCGCTTATACTCGCGGGCGACCTCCATAAGCTCATCCTGGGTCTGATAACGCAATTTACACTGCCAGAAACCCATGCCGTAATCCGGCATCATCGGCGCGGTGCCTGTCACCTTCGCATAGCTTTGCTCGATCTCAGCAGGCGAATCGCCGGCAGTGATCCAGTAATCAAGCTGCTTTGTACACTTTGCAAACCATTCGGTCACGTTTTTGCCAAAGGTG
The DNA here is from genome assembly GCA_964499315.1 of uncultured Eubacteriales bacterium. Classification (GTDB taxonomy): domain Bacteria; phylum Bacillota; class Clostridia; order Acetivibrionales; family CAYWGM01; genus CAYWGM01. The sequence goes on from CAZCKQ010000162.1 coordinate 1,081, forward strand.
ACCCTTCCGATCGCGGGATTATTCCAGAGAAAACCATAGCCGAGGCTTGACAGCGCAAACGGGACGCTTGCCTGTGAATTGCGCTGCGCCAATTCCAAAGTGCAGTTCTTCATATTCATATGCGGCTGCTGGTATTGTCCCATTCCATAGATTCTTTCGTCCGGATCAGATTCAAATCTGAGCGTCAGTGTATAAAAATCACCGCCGGGTATGGACATAAACTCTCTTGGAGGTATATTCAGGTAACTGCAGACATCAGGGCCGTCGAATACCCGTCTGTAGTATTCCTGAAGCAGTACCCTGCCTTTATCATTGGTAAATGTCAGCTTCCCGCCAATGGAGTACTCTGCCTTGATTTTGCCGTTGGCTATAGATGCAGTCTGGCCGTCATCCGAAATTTTGATCTCAGAATTGCATGCCTTCTGCGGCAGCAGCGCCCAATCTTCGTCCAGTATGTCCTGCCCGTATGTTGCGCGCACGCGCAGGCTGTTTTCGCCCCAGGGCTCGATCAGCACCTTTTCCGAATCATAGCACCGCAGTAATTTTTTGCCGATTATTTTGAAAACGCTGTCCAATTGATTTTCTCCTCCTCCGCAGGTCATATAAAATAATTATATTAATCCTTTCATAAAGGGACAATATATTCAGGCACTTTTATATAATTTAAAAGGCTTATATATAATTTGGTTAGTACTTGTCCGGTAAAATCCGCCATAAAGGTCCTGGCAGTTGTACTCTGTCTTGTATTATGCGTATTATACGTATTGTGCGCGGCACACGGCGCAAATGCAAAAACAGCGTATAATGTCACCGGTACTGATACGGATATTATAGCCGTGCCGGAGATCGACGCAGGGGCTTACGTCCTGGTTGATTCGGCGACAGGTCGCGTACTGCTGTCAAAAAACGCCGATAAGAAGGGCTTGTATCCGGCGAGCATGACAAAGATGATGACAGCCATCGTCGCATTGGAGAATGGCAAGCTTGACAGGATGGCGGTGGCAAGTCCGGAAGCCATACGTGATATCGGCAAGGACGGTATGAATATCGGGCTTCAGGCCGGTGAGAAGGTAAAGATGATCGACCTGATCAACGCAATGATGATAACATCGGCAAACGAAGCCGCCAATATAGTCGCAGAGAACGTGTGCAAAAGCAGGGCTGAATTCGTCCGGATGATGAACGCAAAGGCCAAACAACTCGGCGCTTTAAATACGCACTTTACGAATCCGTGCGGCTCACACGACAAAAAGCACTGCACGACTGCGCGCGACATGGCCATCATTGCCTGCTATGCGATGAAAAATCCGCTTTTCAGGGAAATCGTATCACGCAAATCCTATCCGATGCCGCCGACAAATATTCACTCACCCGCGCAATCTTCCACACAGTCATCCGCACAGTCATCCAAAAGTCCAACGACACGCTCTTCCTGGATTACATTGAATACAACCAACAAACTGCTTAAGCAAAAACAAAGCAGCCTGTTTACAGTAAATGGAATCAAGACAGGATATACTGCTCCCGCGGGCTATAACCTTGCAGCCTCGGCAATCAACGGCGAAGGTATGGAACTGGTCTCCGTGATCATGAACGCCCCTGCGGGCAGCGGCAGCAAATCTGTCTTCGATTACTCGGAAAAATTGTTGGAGTATGGTTTCAGCAATTATGCTCTTGTGGAAATCGGATATGATGGCCAAGCAGTAGGTCAATTACCCGTACAAGGTCTGGAAACCGTAAAAAAAGTCAATCTGGTAACGAGCGGAACGCTTAAAGCCGTAATGCCCAAAGATAAGGGCCTCTGGTCTGTTAAGAGCTGCAAAACCCTGAAACCGGCAGTCGCACCAATAAAAAAAGGGGACAATCTTGGCTTTGTGGAGTATTACTCTGAAGAAGAATATCTTGGGAAAATAGAAGTCGTATCGGCCGACACCATTTATCCGCCTTTTCTGGGGCTGCCTGTGTATATCAGGCCCGCTGCGGAAACGTCTGATGGCCAACAAACACCGGTGATAATCAAGGCATTGGTAATTATCGCATTTATCGCATTCTTTGCACTCGCTGCATTGAACAACCGGCGCAAACCAACCAAGATGCCTGAACACTCCAAGCCGCCTAAACTGCCTAAGCCGCCGCAGAAGTAAGGCTTTTTCCAATAACGCCAATTTATACTCGTTTGAGAATAATCTCGTGCTCGTTAAGCCTTGAATCAACACAGATAATATAATTGTATCAAATAAGCTTTTTATCTTAATGATCAAATCGTCAATATTCAATAATCTATCCTTACATAATAGTTTTAACAATGTAAGGCCGTAATTGGGGAGTATAGCCTTTATTATCACAAAAAGCTACAATCTCATCGAGTATTTTTACATTACGTTACACAGAAATGTACTTCCAGCGGCCGCGCTTGAAGCGTATCGCGTACATAGCCGCGCGAATGAGGAAATCGGCGCCGACGGCCAGCCACACGCCCATTAAGCCCATACCCAGCAACATTCCCAGCAAATATGTGACTCCGACTCTGAACAGCCATATGCCCACAAACGTCGAAGCCGCTACATAGAACATATCGCCGGCGCCGCGCATGCAGCCCGACAAGACCACCACTACCGCCAGAAGCGGCTGTGACATGCAAAATATCCTGATTGCGGACGTCCCTTGAATTATGACCTCATAATCGTCGGTATAAACCGAAATGATGCTTCGCGCAAAGGCAAAGACAAGCGCCGTCAGGATCACTGACAATACAACGCTGACTTTAAGCGATTCCCAGCCGCATTTTTCGGAAAGGTCCGGGCGCCGGTTCCCAAGGCTTTGACCGACAAGCGTCGTCGCTGCGATACCTATGCCCCACCCTGGTATGAAAATAATGGAATTGATATTCATGCCTATCTGGTAAATGGTCATCGCATTTGTGCCCATATTCGAAATAATGACCTGCAGTACAAGAAACCCTCCCTGCATAATGACCTGTTCCATTGTCGCCGGAATGCCTACACGCAATATCCTTTTCATCAGGGAGAAGTCAAAATTGCTCCAACTGGATTTATCTAACCTCAGCGTACCCTTAGGCTTGAAAAGCGCGCCTATGCTGAGCAGACCACCGACGCCCCTCGAGACCGATACTGCGATGGCTGCGCCTGTTATACCCATTGCGCCGATCGTTATAAACTTTGTCTGAACCCCATAGATAAGGATGATCCCAAGGACAACGTTGATTATATTGAATATATAAGCGATGGTCATCGGCGTCTTGGTATCGCCGGCCCCCCTGAGGCATCCGCTTATTATGGTATTGATCAGCAGCAGCGGGAAGGAATATGAAGTTATCCGAAAATAGATATCGGCAAATTTGAGTATTTCAGGCTCGGCATTACCGAAAAACAGATTGATCAGGTCATTTGAAAATACAACGGACAGAACCATGATAATAACAGAAAAAACCGCTCCGACCAGAGCCGCCATAACGACAGTACTTTTGGCTTTGTCGTTACGGCCCTCCCCGATGAGACGCGCTACCACCACCGTCCCTCCGGTCGAGAGGGCTACAAATACTACCATGATTATATTTGTC
>CAZCKQ010000163.1:0-4629 GCA_964499315.1 uncultured Eubacteriales bacterium
AATGATTATAACGCTGCTTTTCTCCCGGGATTCGGGATCGATAAATCTGTTATTGACGGAAATGGGTTTAATATCCCAACCTTTTGATATACAGACTCCTGGTGTAACGACTTTCGTCATGCCGATTATGGTAGGTTGGAGGAGCGCCGGTTTTAATATGGCTATATTCCTCTCCGGGCTGATGGCGATTCCCAATGATACCATAGAAGCATCGATAGTTGATGGTGCAAGGTATTATCAGCGTCTGTTCCGGATTTATATCCCTCAGATAATCCCGAGCATCGCAATAGCTACCATTTTGTGCCTGCTTGGTTCTTTTGGCGTTTTTGCAGAATCTATAGGATTTGGCGCTCTTAACGGAAATGAAAATGCCAATTTCCTTTCGGTATTGATATACAGGATGGGGTTCTCATCCACGGCGGCAGGTGGAAGCCAGATCGGCAGTTTATCACAGGCAGTGACTATTTCAATGGTTATGTATTTGCCTTTGGTGATTATTGCTGTTTTCCTTAATAAAATCCAGAAAAAACTACAGTATTAGAAGGAATGAATGGATATGAATGCTAAAAAAAGATTGGTCCAATACCTGATAGCAGTTATTCTTATAGTATATTCTATCGTTACTATAATACCGTTCTATTTTGTTGCCATTCGTACCTTTGTGCCAACCAGTGAAAGTATGGAATTGCATCTTTGGGTGCCTCCTGCAAAGGAATTCGATATGAATGCAAGATTCGGGGATATGGCTGTCTTTTATAATCTTGATATCAAGAGATTTAAAAAGGATATGTCTATCAAGGGCTATATCGATTCTCAGCTGACTATTAATGAAATAGCTGATAATTTTAATATTCCAAAAGAGAAATTGAAAAATTATTTTCAGCCGTTTTATCTGTATAATGGATGGTACGTGATTTTAACAGGAGGTAAGTTTTTAAAGTCCCTGTTCTCGACCGTTTGGATCGTAATAGTCAGCATCATTTTGGGCGCGTTGCTGAGTATGGCCACAGGCTCGGTACTGGCCAGGTTCAGAAAAAAGTGGCATTTAGTTGCATACAACCTTTACATGCTTTCAATTATAATTCCTACAGTAATGATAATGCTGCCCTTGTATATAATAGTTGTTAAATTTTTGCACCTTGATAATAACTACTTGTCGATAATTCTTTTGAATATTCAGGGCGGAGCATTTGCAATAATGTTATTTACCAATTTTATTGCAGGGATACCGCTTGAATTAAAAGAATCGGTTGAAATGGATGGGGGTAACAGACTCCACTATTTTTTCCGTATCCTGATACCTCTAAGCAAGGTTGCCATAGCTACATACGTAGCTATAAGAATTCCCTCTTGCTGGAATGACCTTATACATGGGTTCCTGTTCCTGAAACCCGAAAAGTACACACTGGTACCCATGTTGAGTATATTCAGCGGAACCTATACTACTAATTATCAGGCAATTTGCGCCGGACTCATACTTTCTATCACACCGCTCACAATATTATATCTGTGCTTCCAGAAACTATTTGTGAAGTCGATGATATCGGGCGCCATCAAGGGTTGATTTCTGGATTATTCTTATGAAAATTGATAGTAAAAACGTTCATCCTGGCGATGAACGTTTTTGCAATATGTGCACTGTAGGAGTAAACAAAATCCTATTGCACGCTGAATTCTTTTGGTGTATTATTATCATTAATGTAACTTGTAGGACAACTTACATCATATTAATTGCAGCTGATACATCTGATACAGTTGGAGCAATTGATTCAGCTGATGCAATTGGCTATAAAGGAAGAAGAACATGCCTATAGAGCCCATCAAACGGAATAGCATCAGTAACGAGATCTACAATCAAATGAAGCAAATGATCGTCAACGGGGAGTGGAAGCCCGGCTCCAGGATCCCATCGGAAAATGAATTGAGGCAGATGTTCGGTGTGAGCAGGATATCCATACGCGGGGCGCTGCAGAAGCTTCTGGCTTACGGCATCATTGAGACCAGACATGGTGACGGTACATACGTGAAAGAACCTTCCGGCGATATCTATATGAATTCGCTCATACCTATGCTGGTGCTCGGGGAAACAAATATGGACAGGGTTCTTGAGTTTCGGAAGATCATTGAAGTGGAAAGCGCCAGAATTGCGGCGGAAAGGGTCTTGGATGAAGAAGTGGAGCATTTGAAGGCCTTCCTGGAAAAGATGCGGCAGCACAAGGATGACTATCTCAAATATTCTGAAGATGACCTGGATTTCCATTTTGAGATTGCAAAGATAACTAAAAATCCTCTCATTGTCAAAGTCAACCTCATTCTGAAAGATATTCTCATATCATACATGCAGACCATAGTAGCCTCTTTGGGGTATACCGGCGGGCTGTACTATCACGAGAAACTGCTTGAGGCTATTGAGGGCAGAAATCCCAATCTGGCAAAGAAGTACATGGAAGAGCACATTGACACGACGATCGCTAATATGACGAAGGCAAATCCTAAAACAAATCAAAAAACAAATCCAAAGTCGAAGGAGGATATATGATATGAAAAAAATCGGATTTATAGGACTGGGCATCATGGGGAAGCCCATGGCCAGGAATCTTCTTAAGGCAGGCTATGAACTGGTGGTGTATGACATCAACAAGGACGCAATAAAGGATGTCGTCAGCGCCGGAGCACAAGGAGCTCAAGGAGCTCAAGCGCAAGAAGGCTCATCTCCGAAGGATGTCGCGGCAAAATGCAAAACTATCATTACGATGCTGCCCAATTCACCGGAGGTCAAAGAGGTGATACTTGGCAAGGAAGGTAAGGGAGGCGTCATCGAAGGCGCCGAAGCAGGAACCTTGATCATTGATATGAGTTCCATAGCGCCCCTTGTTACAATTGAAATAGAGAAAAGAGTAAGAGAGGTCGGCCTGAGGATGATCGATGCCCCGGTAAGCGGCGGAGAGCCGAAGGCGATCGACGGAAGCCTTTCCATCATGGTAGGCGGAAAGGAATCCGATTTTAATGAAGCACTGGATATCTTAAAATGTATGGGTAAATCTGTTGTCAGGGTCGGCGATATCGGGAGCGGCAATACAACAAAGCTCGCAAACCAGATAATCGTCGCATTAAATATAGCCGCCGTTTCGGAGGCCTTTGTACTATCAACCAAGGCCGGAGTCGACCCTGACCTTGTATATAATGCCATTCGCGGAGGTTTGGCCGGAAGCACGGTTTTGGACGCCAAGGCGCCGATGATGATGAATGGCAACTTCAAGCCGGGGTTTAAGATCGACCTGCATATAAAGGATCTGAACAACGTCATGGAAACGGCAAAACAGATGGGGGTGCCATTGACGCTTACGGCCCAGGTATTGCAGGTAATGCGGGAATTACAGGCAGCCGGGGAAGGACAAAGCGACCACAGCGCCATTGTCAGATATTACGAGAAGCTGACAAATACAGAGGTCCGCAAAAGGAGCTAATAGAAAAGGGCTAATAGAAAAGGAGCAAATGATTATGAAACCATCGGTTCAGGAACTACAGGCCAAAGCCAGACAGATCAGATATAAAATCGTAAAAATGATCGGTATCGGAAAAGCCGGGCATTTGGGAGGATCCTGCTCTATAGCAGATGTGGCCACGGTGCTGTACAAATATAAAATGAGGCACGATCCCAAGAATCCGAAATGGGAGGACAGGGATCGGCTGCTGCTCAGCAAGGGGCATGCCGCCATCATCCAATATGCCTTGCTGGCCGACTGCGGTTATTTCCCGGAAGAGGAACTGGCTGGCCTCAAAACTTTAGGCTCTATGCTGCAAGGTCATCCTGATATGTGCAAAATGCCTGGAATCGAGGCGAATACAGGATCTTTGGGGCAGGGGCTTTCCATTGCCTGCGGTATGGCTGCGGGCGCGAAAATCGATAAAAAGGATTATAAAGTATACTGTGTTGTCGGCGACGGTGAAATCGCGGAAGGGCAGATCTGGGAAGCTGCAATGGCGGCTGCATACTATAAGCTCGACAATCTTGTCGGCATTCTGGACAAAAACGGGATTCAGGCCATGGGGCCCATCAAAGAACGTTTCGATACCAATCCTCACGCTGATAAATGGAAGGCATTCGGCTGGCACGTCATAGAAATCGACGGGCATGACATAAGCCAGATTATTGACGCTCTCGATCAGGCGGATCAGGTAAAAGGCAAGCCGACCATGATCATAGCCCATACCGTAAAGGGCAAAGGCGTTTCTTTTGCTGAAAATACAGCTGCATTCCATAACGGCATGATGACCGGCGAGCAGTATGAACAGGCATTGAAGGAATTATCCGATTGAAAGAATTAACCGACTAGATGGAGCTAAGAAGGAGCGGAAGACGATGAAAATGCAAAATCAAAGAAGCGTTTATGGACAGACGCTTGTGGAATTGGGAAAAGAGAATAAGAATATTGTCGTACTGGAAGCCGATCTTGGTAAATCAACCATGACCTGCCTGTTCCAACAGGCATACCCCGAGAGGTTTTTTGAAATGGGGATCGCTGAAGCCGATATGATTTCGTTTGCGGCAGGTTTGACGCTTACAGGCAAAACCGCCTTTGTCAACAGCTTTGCCGTATTTGCCGCAGGAAGGCCTTACGACCAAAT
>CAZCKQ010000164.1:0-4619 GCA_964499315.1 uncultured Eubacteriales bacterium
AGGTCATCGAGGCGATGGTGAGGTACGGCGCGGTGTATTTCGCCTCCGCGGGAGGCGCCGGCGCATTGCTTGCGCGCTGCGTCGTCCGGCAGGAGCTGATCGCTTTTCCCGAATTGGGTCCGGAGGCTTTAAGGATGCTTGTATTAAAGGATTTTCCTGCGATTGTGGCAATTGATGCTTACGGAAATGATTTGTATAAAACAGGCAAAGAAGTTTACAGAAATGGAGGTGGATATTGATGGCAAAGGTGACTACCGATACGATAATCGCGGACGTTTTGAAAATGGACAGGGGCACGGTGCCCGTATTCCTCAGCAACGGCATGCATTGTCTGGGTTGCCCTGCTTCTTCGGGTGAGAGCATAGCTGACGCCTGCGCGATTCACGGCATTGATGCTGAAAAACTTGTAAAAGAGCTCAATGAATACCTGGAATCAAAATCGAAATAAGAAAAGCGGAGAAAAGCAGGATGGGCGTTAAAGTTATTGTCGGTACACAGTGGGGAGACGAGGGTAAGGGCAAATATATCGATATACTTGCCGAGGACAGCGATATTGTGGTCAGATTTTCAGGCGGAAGCAACGCCGGCCATACCGTTGTCGCAAATGGTGTGAAGTATGCCTTGCACTTGGTGCCTTCCGGTATTCTGCATGGCGGGAAGACCTGTATAATCGGAAATGGCGTCGTTGTCGATCCGTCTGTACTCCTGAAGGAAATTGATTTATTAAATGAAAAGGGTATCGATACCTCACGCTTGATGATTAGCGACAGAGCGCATGTCGTAATGCCTTACCATAAGGTCCTTGACGAACTCCAGGAGAAGTCCAGGGGGTCGGATAATATCGGAACTACCAAAAGAGGCATAGGTCCGGCGTATGCCGATAAAGTGGAAAGGATCGGGATACGCATGTGCGACCTTATTGACGAGGAATCATTGAAGCAAAAAGTGAGATCCAATGTCAGACTTAAAAATCTGATGATAGAGAAGGTTTATGGCGGCGAGCCTTTGGATGCCGGTGAAATAATCGACGAGTATCTGCGATATGCCGGTCTTCTGGCAACATATATATCCGATACGAACCTTTATATTCAGGATGCTCTTGATGACGGCAGGGATATTTTGTGTGAAGGCGCGCAGGCCACGTTTCTGGATCTTGATTTCGGGACTTACCCTTACGTTACATCCTCAAATCCCACCGCGGGCGGCGTATGCACGGGTTCGGGCATCAGCCCGGCCTATATAAGCGAGATATACGGCGTAATGAAGGCATATACTTCGAGGGTCGGCGCAGGTCCGTTCATTACCGAGCAGAACAACGAAACCGGCGACCTTATCCGCGAGTTGGGCTTCGAATACGGGACGACCACCGGCAGACCCAGAAGGTGCGGGTGGCTGGATATGGTCATGATAAAACATGCGGTGCGCATCAACGGTATAAAAATGCTCGCAATCAACCACCTTGATACGGTAGGCAGGCTTCCTTTCATCAGGCTGTGCAGATCGTATTCCAAAGACGGCATGGAAATGGCGCATTATCCGGCAAGCCTGAAGGAGCTTTCATTATGCCAGCCTGTATATGAGCAATTTGAGTCCTGGGATACCGATATTTCTTCGGTAAGGAATTATAACGAGCTTCCGGTGCAGGCAAAGGCGTATCTCTCCAGAATAGAAGAGCTTTCAGGGGCATTCATTAAATATATCGGGGTAGGAAAGGGCAGGGAGCAGGTTATCGTACGATGAAAAAGGCTGTTGTTCTGCTTTCGGGAGGGCTTGACAGTACGACTTGCCTTGCGGTTGCTTTACATGAAGGACTGGATGTTTCCATTCTTACGTTCGATTATGGGCAGAGACATCGCAGGGAGATGGGCTGTTCCAGGAAGATAGCGGATTATTATGGTTTGAAGAACCATAAGGTTATTGCAATGGATAATGTGGGAGGTTCCGCGCTTACCGACCGCGGTATGGAAGTGCCGGAGTATTTGGATCATGGCGGTATACCCGGGACTTATGTGCCTGCGAGGAATATCATTTTTCTTGGCTTTGCGGCAGCTTATGCTGAGGTGGTCGGTGCCGGAGATATCTTTATCGGCGTCAACGCCATAGATTACAGCGGCTATCCGGATTGCAGGCCGGAATTCATAGAATCCTTCGAGCGTATGCTCAGACTTGGCACAAAAACAGGCAGTGAAGGGAATGCTATCAATATCCGCGCTCCGCTGATCAGCATGAAAAAATCTGAAATCATTCGCTTGGCATATGATCTGGGCGCGCCCCTGCATTTGACCAGCAGCTGTTATTCGGGAGGGGATAAGGCCTGCGGTGTGTGCGACAGCTGTGCTTTGCGGCTGAGAGGGTTCAAAGAGGCAGGTATGAAGGATCCGCTGGAATATCGGAAAGGGGCCATCGATGGGATATAATAAGCGTTTGATTATTACGAAGATATTCAGTTTCGATTCGGCGCACAGTCTGATAAATTATAATGGAAAATGCAGCAATGTCCATGGGCATACTTATACGCTTGAGGTTTCAGTCAGCGGATATCCGGACGCCGACGGGATGGTCGCAGACTTTCATTACCTTGACGCGATAGTCCGCTCGGAAGCGGTTGATATTCTGGACCACAAGAACCTGAACGATGTTCTTGATGCCAATCCCACTTGCGAAAATATTGCCGTCTGGATATGGCGCAAATTGGAAGCAAAGCTTGAACAAGGCTGTGCAGCCGGAAACAACGGTTGCAGGATAGAGAAGATCGTTTTATGGGAGACGAGGAGCAGCAGCGTCACTATTGAACGACAGCTTGCCGGAGGTTCGGAGTGAAGGTATGCGAAGTATTCTTCAGTATACAGGGCGAGGGACTCTCAAGCGGATTTCCTACGGTTTTCGTCCGTTTTGCCGGATGCAATCTAAGATGTTCATATTGCGATACCGTCTATGCATATAGCGAAGACTATGATGAATATAGCCCGGAAGAGTTATTTCAACAGATCGGCGGATACCGCTGCAGGAGGGTATGCATCACAGGCGGGGAGCCGCTGCTTCAAAGCGGTTTGAATGATCTCCTTTTACTTCTTGAAGGATACAAGGTTTCGATTGAAACGAACGGGACCCTCGATATAGCAAAAATCAGACGTTTTAGGGAGCATTGTTTCGTGATGGACGCCAAAGCCCCGTCTTCAGGTTTTTCGGGGGAATTGCTCAGAAGCAACTTCGAGCTGCTGGATGCAAGGGATGAGATAAAATTCGTGATAGGCTGCAGAGAAGATTATGATTGGGCAAAGCAAATAATATCTTCCTGTGTCAAATCGGGCACGGTGACCATTTCTCCTGTATTTGGCATGTTAAAGCCCGCCGAGATAGTCGGATGGATACTGGAGGACAGATTGGATGTCAGATTTCAGCTCCAGTTGCACAAGGTCATATGGGGCGCGGAAAAAAGAGGGGTATGATGTATACGCAAGAATGGCTCGATTTGATGAATGAATGCGCGAATTGCAAAAAATGCGGTCTGGCGTCGTCAAGGACAAACGTGGTGATAGGGCGCGGCTGTCTGACTGCGCCTGTATTGATAATTGGCGAAGGTCCCGGTCAGCAGGAAGATGAGCAGGGACTGCCTTTCGTCGGGGCTGCGGGAAAGCTGCTTGACTCTCTTCTGGATGCCCTTTCGTTTGAAGCGGAGGATTACTACATAGATAATATCGTCAAGTGCCGGCCGCCCGAAAACCGTGTCCCGACAGATGATGAGGCCGAAGCATGTCTGCCTCTGCTGAGGTCCCAGGTGCGGTTGATTCAACCCAAGATCATTGTGTGCCTTGGCGCAACTGCGCTTAAATACATAATTGACAGGGAAGCGAAGATAACGCAGGTCAGGGGCCGATGGTACGAAAAAAAAGGCTTCTGGATGATGCCGGCCTTCCATCCTGCCGCTTTACTCAGAGACCCGTCCAAAAAGCAACTGTTGTGGCAGGATTTTAAAAAGGTAAAACAAAAGTTGGCGTCAATTCTCATTTCCTTTTGAATACTTCAATGAAATGGCAGTTATATCTTCGGGGTTAATTCCTTTTTCGGCCATGTCCATTGCAAATAATATATAATCAAGGTTTTTCGGGTTTATAACAAACTCATAGGTTTTTTCTGTCATATGCGCCATATAAGTATTCTTTTGCTCATTTTTAAGCAATTCCCTGGCGGCTATCAGATCCTCGGCGGTATTGCTCATATAAAAATAATCTATAGGCACGCCGGCATAGGCGGCTAGTAATTTAATGCGTGGGAGGGAGGGCACGATCTTGCCTGCGGCAATATTCTCAAGGTAAACGGGAGAGAAGAGTTCGCTTGCTTTCAAGGGGAAATTGAGTTTTCGGGCTATATCGGCAGACAATTCATCGTATGTCATATCCCCCTTGATAAGATCAATATTCGTGCCGTAGACCCTTTTTTCAAGCGAATTTCGCTCGTTTGCACGTCCATTCAGGTAATCGAGGGAGACAATGAAATAATCCGCGATTTTCATCTGCATGTCAATTTCGGGAGTTCTGTGGTTATTTACATAACCATTCAACGTAGATAATTTCAATCCGAGATGCTTGGCAAATGTCTTCTGGTCAAGCCCATGTTCA
>CAZCKQ010000165.1:0-4588 GCA_964499315.1 uncultured Eubacteriales bacterium
AAATAAGGAATTTCAGACCTTCCTCGACGAGACCTGCGACAATAAAAGCCAAGTAACCAGCAGTAAGCAGCCTTGAGAACTCATCAGCCGGATTGAAATCTGCTTTTGCGGCTGTTTCAATTAAGAAGGCGGGAATAATGGATAATGCGCCTAAAACAAATGCCTTAAAAAGCATCCCGGCAGGTTCCTTTTCACGTCTGTCCCTTAAATAAAAAAACAGGAGCAGCGCCGCCGCAGGCGCAATCGCAATAAAAAGCAGATACATAATATATTTCCTCCAATACCAATAACAGCAAATCAAGTATTGTCACATAGATTTTATGTTATGCCCTAAATCAAGTCAATTAATTGGAACTTTTTATCCGCGGTGCCAGTCTATTGATATGAAATTAAAAATCGAGCCGGCGCTGCGCCGGTGAAATGGAGGTTTAGTTATGAACAAAACATGGTTTAAAGGCAAAGGAAGATTCATGGTCATTGGCGCCGCTCTGTTGGTCGCGGTCATGCTTACAGCCGTGCTCTTCAATATTACGGGGAGTCCAAACAGCACATTCGCATCGGAAGACACCCAGGAGACCAAAAGGACACTTAATGTAAATGGGCAAGGCATTATCAATGCAACACCGGATATTGCTTATATAAATATGGGTGTGCTGACCGAAGCCAAAACGGCAAAAGAAGCCCAGCAGAAAAATGCCGCTTCGATGGCTGATATAATTGCCCTCATTAAGGCCTCGGGAGTAAAAGATGAAGATATCAAGACGGTAAATTACAATATCCATCCTAAATATGACTATAACCAAAATACCGGCGAGAGCAAAATTGTAGGCTATACAGTAACCAATTCTGTCATGGTCACGGTAAGAGATATCAACAAGACCGGCCAGCTGATAGACAGCGCATCCAACAGCGGCATGAATGTCACCAGCAGCATTGCCTTCGGACTCAGCGATCCTGACAAATACTACAATCAGGCATTAAAGGCCGCAATTGAGTCGGCTAAGGGAAAGGCAAACATAATGGCATCGGCGATGGGCGTAACATTGAAACAGCCTCTGTCCATAAATGAAAGCGGGAGTTATAATCCGCCGGTCGTCTACGGCGCAGGTGCTTATGATATGAAAATGGTATCTGAAGCAGCGCGGACGCCAATCGAGGGAGGCAGCCTTGAGGTCAGGGCGCAAGTCACAATATCCTATGAATATTAATTCACCAACCAATAGATAGCCATTATATATGGCGCGGGCGGTCTTGAAAAAAGGCCGCCCTTTATTTTATTCCGAGAGGATCCGGCAGTCCTCAATCCGGCCGACGTACATCCTGTGGTAATCATTTGAGGGATAATATTGTACGATACCGGCATCAAGAAACTTAGACGGATCGATGTCATGAAAATATATTTTTTTACATTCCAGGCAAAGTCTTGCCTCAGTAAAATACACTGTCCCGGAATCGCTGAAGGCTGGAGTCAAGCCTGCCAAAGCCGCTTTGTCCATATCCCTCCCCGATTTCGTTCCGCATAATTCCAGCGCATTTTTGTACCTTTGATCAAAAAAACATAGAGAGAAGCGCTCATTTTGTTCAAGGAATTTAAACGTATAGCGGCTTGGTCTTACAAAACAAAAACATACATCCATCCCCCACAGTATCCCCAAACCCCCCCAGCCGGCAGTCATCATATTGAATTTTTGCTTTGTACCGGCGGCGATCAACATCCTATCCGTACCCATCAGCTTGAATACATTATCGTTGAGCTCTGCTGGTCTGATTGACCTGATTTCTGGTTTCATACGATACTCCTTTGCTTATATTAACATAATATTACTATTTATTGTTTCTGTGAACAATATGCAATATGAAAACGACATCAATATCGCACAGGTACGCAGGCTTGCGAATCCTTGCGGGGTAACTGCCGATATGATAGAATGATTTTGCCAAGGACCGGCAAAAAAGACAATAATGGCAAAGGAGAGTAAGCGCGAATGGATCTTTTTGATAAGTGTTACAACTTCACTGAGGCCAAAGAAGTGATGAAAGCAGGAATATACCCCTGGTTTCATGAACTTGAGTCCGGACAGGATACGGAAGTGGTTATTAAGGGTAAGAAGACCGTAATGATAGGATCCAATAATTATCTCGGGCTGACATCCGACAAGAGGGTCGTCGAAGCTGCGCGCGAAGCTCTGGAAAAGTACGGCAGCGGCTGCTCAGGCTCGAGATTCCTGAATGGCACTTTGGTTCTTCATGTTGAACTGGAAAAGAAGCTTGCTTCATTTATCGGGAAAGAAGCTGCTCTCACATTCAGCACAGGCTTTCAGACCAATCTCGGAATAATTTCTACGATTGCCGGCCGTAATGATTATATACTGTGCGACAACTCAAATCACGCAAGCATAATTGACGGCTGCCGGCTGAGTTTCGCAAAAACGGTCAAATATGAGCACAACGATATGGAGGACCTTGAGAGAAAGATAAAGCTCATTCCGGAAACGGCAGGGATCCTTATTGTCGTAGACGGCGTTTTCAGTATGGAAGGTGATATCGCTGACCTTCCCGGCATCGTGAAAATAGCAAAGAAATACGGCGCCAGAATCATGGTCGATGACGCGCATGCCCTCGGAGTACTTGGTAAACGTGGCAAAGGGACCGCCGAATACTTTAATCTTGAAAATGAAGTCGATATTATAATGGGGACTTTCAGCAAATCTCTTGCCAGTCTCGGAGGCTATATAGCCGCAAGCGAAGATGTGATCCACTACATCAAGCATTATTCGCGTCCGTTCATCTTCAGCGCTTCCATCCCGCCTTCAAACGCGGCGGCAGCTTTAAAAGCGCTAGAAATACTCGAAGCCGAACCCGAAAGAGTCAAAGCCCTTAAAGATATTACGGATTATATGAGGAACGGATTCAAAAAAGCAGGTATACCCATCGGAGAGTCTTTAACTCCGATAATCCCTGTAATGACCTGGGATATGCAAAAGACCTTCGTCATAACAAAGATACTCTTAAACGAAGGCGTATATGTAAATCCTGTGATACCACCGGCTGTCAAACCCGGTCAGTGCATACTGCGGACCAGCTATACGGCGACCCACACGAAAGAGCAATTGGATTATGCCCTGGAGGCCTTCAAAAAAGCCTTTAGTGGATAATGTTAACAATTTGTTAAATTTTTTGTTACATATATTTAACTTAACCATTACCAGAAAAGTGGTATAATGAAAATGACAAAAATGAATAATTAATTTTTCATTTTGTTCCTCCTTTTAATATAGAGCTGAGTTTAGTTGAGATTAGAGCACTTTAAAAATGGAATTATTTATAAATTATATCAAGTGCTCTTTTTTTTGTTTTTTTATTCTTGCTGGTGTTGCAATAATTGCCTGATTTTTGCCTCTATTTCGGGCTTGCTTTCCTCCATGAGATCCTTGTAAAACCCCTCATATTCATATGTGATATCGGCGCCTGACTCTATGCTCCTGACATATCCTTCGAGCAATTTGAAATCCTTCTCATAGCAATGGAATGAATTTGCCCTGTGCGTATAAATGCCCGTTCCGACGTTAAAATCACCGGCAATCCTGTCCTGCAGCATGATGAACGCGAACATGTTCATAAAAGTCGCTTCAGGCGCATCATTACTCCTCATCATGACCTTCATCTGCAATTTCCCGTTTCTTATAAAAAAATGAATATGCTGCAGACAAGCGGGGCTCATATTGCCATGCTTTGTATCAGCCTGCCAGTCGCGGATATCGATCACGGCGCGCCTGCTGTCAGGATTGCGCCTCAATTCGTCGTATACGAACGGCAACTGCTTTGCTATCCGGTCATGATAGGTATAATCCCACCCATGACCGATCTTGAAATCAAGTATACCATCAAGGACCTCCTGACGGTATTGCTCCAGATCGGTATGCCCTCCTATGAAAAGCTTGCTTATCATAGGCTCGGCCATAGGCTCCTCCACCACTATCGTCATGCTGCACTCTTTCTGCTTTTGGCTATAGTCAGGGCAATCCGAAATCTCACCTTCCCTGTAAAGAGCGACGATTGACTTGTGATAAGCCTCAGGCAGCGTCCTGCCGGTAACAAAAAGCTCCTTCATTTGTGAATACCTCCGTATCGTTCGATTTTTCCATTTGCAACGCTCATTCGACTGTCACGCTCTTGGCAAGGTTCCTGGGTTTGTCGACGTCGCAGCCTTTCTGGACCGCAACATAGTAGGCAAAAAGCTGCATGGGCGTGACAGCGGCAAGCGGCGACAGAAGAGGTTCGATATCCGGGATCGGGATGACCTTATCGGCTATGTCGTTGATATTCCGGTCCGATTGTCTTGCAATAGCCAGTACGACCGCTCCCCTTGCCTTTACTTCCTTTATGTTGTTTATCATTTTATCCGCAAGAAAATCCTGCGTCATTGAGCAAATAACAAGAGTCCCTTTCTCTATCAGGGCGATGGTTCCATGCTTCAGTTCGCCGCCGACATATGCTTCGGAGTGGTTATATGATATTTCCTTCAATTTAAGCGACCCTTCCGTCGTCAGGGCATAATCCAGCCCCCTGCCGATAAAGAAGCTGCTAT
>CAZCKQ010000166.1:0-4578 GCA_964499315.1 uncultured Eubacteriales bacterium
TGGTAGCGTAATGAGATCGATATTCTCCTCCGCGCTGTTGTTGAATATGACATTGCTTGTTTCGCGGATCCCGGGAAAAAGCTTTTTGATCCTCGATACGACGACCGACGGTCTGAGCGACCGGCCTTCACTATCGGCAACCGCGTAACTGACGCGAATATAATCCGTAGCCCTTGAAAATGCCCTGTATATAAGGAAATCATCTTCAAAGGCCTTCTTTCTCGTATCTTGCGCCAATTCGACGCCTGAAGACGCCATCCTTTCCCGTTCAATATCGGATAAGATGCCTTCGTTCCGGAATGGCGACGGAAACGAGCCATCATTGGCGCCGATCACAAGCAGCGCTTTTACCTGCCTGCTCCTCGACCGCTCAAGATTTCCGATAAAAACCTGATCCAGGGACTGCGGAATCAAGCCGGCCTCGTAATGCGCAAGCCCGGCGGATATCGCGTTCCCGAAACTCTCCAAGCTAAGGCTTTCGTCCTTGTATATTGTAACCAATTGCTCAAGGATTTCAACGATTATTCCCCATATCTGCCCATACTCGTTTGCAAGCGATAATTCACCACTCTCCCTGAGTGTTGAGGCATATGACTGCAACTTTTCGGGGATGCCGATGCTTGTAAGGAATCTATACAGGGCGGTACATGACGAAACAACGTCTTGTGCGGCTTTCAGAGCGTCGCCCAACCGTCTGACCGGCTCCATAAACTCATCCCTGATCCTCCTGACTTCGCCGGCGCCGTCTTCCGGTCCCGTCCAGTACTCATCGGCCAACCACATCGATCCCCTGATCCCATGCGCGAGCACGTGGTTTTCCAGGATATCGGCATCAGAGACGCCGATATTGGCGAGCCCTGTCTTTATATATCTGAAGACATGCTCATACTGCCAGCCGCCGATAAGTATATCAAAAACGCAGTTGATGAGTTCGGCTAATGGATTGCGTTCTATAGGTTTTTTACTGTCGATGAAGAAGGGTATTCTGTGTTGGGCGAAGACCGCGGCCAATGTCTTTTCATATGTACCCAGATTGCCGGCGACAACGGCTATATCGGAACAATTGTATCCGCCGTCCCTGCAAAGTCTGATTATCTCTCGGGCGCAGCACTCCACCTCCGTATAGGTGTTTGAAGCGGCGAACAAGGCTATATCCCTGACTTCATCATGATATCTGACGTATGGGAATTTGAAAAGATTGCGCTCTATATGCACAATTTGTTTTGAAACAGGATTTAGTCGGGCCTCGCAAAGATATTTTTGTGATACGGCTATGCCATTTGCATTTGCAATATCCATTAATTTATCGGCGGCAGCCTGCACGTGAGAGAAAAGCAATGTGTCTTTGCTCTTATCCATGCACAACGTAACCGTCAGCATAGCGGCTTTTTTCATGAGAGCTTCAATGACCGCGTACTCCTGGGGGGTGAAGCTGGCGAACTCATCCACCCATATATGCGCGCCGGCAATAAATCCGGAATTACATATCTTTCGGGGCAGCTCGGTCAGGTCATCGTCGGCGTCCTTGAACCGGCCTTCCAATTCAGCGTTGAAACTTCGGTAAATGCTGTTGATCTCAGATAGTTTCATCCGGAGATGCTGCCAGTCCTCCGCCTCCCCGCCTATGATCCCATCGAGGATTTCCGGCGTTACGCCGTACCTCTTGAATTCGGATATGGCCGACGACATAACCGAAGCAAAACCCTTCTGCCTGACAGCGCCCGCAAGGATCTTGAGATTGCGTCCATGCGCGTTGAGAATACGGGTCAAGAGCAGTACCTTGCCTGATGGATTGAGACGCTTTCGCGCAGCTCCGCCGGTTTCATCAAACACCCTCATCGCAAGGCGCCTGAAACTCAATACTTCTGCGTAATTCCGGAGTTTCAGGCCTCGCTGCCCGTCGCTCGGAGCAGGAGCAGCAGTAACTACCGACGCGAGCCTCTTCTCCATCTCGAGGGTAAATTGTTCCGGAACGATCAGTATAAGCCGTTTTTGGGCAGAATCAGCCGATATGTCGTCCCTGTCCCGCAGATGCTTTGATATCTCTTCAAGACACAAGGCTGTCTTGCCTGTCCACGCCCTGCCGTATACTATCCTCAATCCCATACGATAATTATATAATAAAGCATGGCCTTATTGCACCGTAATAAAATCCTTGATTTTTTGGAACCTGCTTTGTTTAATCCCGGAGACTTTCATGATATCTTCAATTCTGGCAAAAGGACCGTGCTTATTCCTGAACGAGATGATATCGCTCGCGGTGGCCGGACCGATACCCGGCAGCGTATCCAACTCCTGGGCTGAAGCCGAGTTGATATTTATTGCCGGCGCCTTTGCTGAGCCTCCCGAAGAAGTCATTCCGGCGCCTTTGCCTTCGTCCTTCAATATCAACACCCCCTTGCCTGTGCCCGGATAACCGGAAGGCGCCCCGTTGGCCTGCGAAACGGTCTTTGTCTCTTTTTTTGAGAGGATCTTCAGCATCAGGTTTTCTTCAAGGGTATACACGAGGTTGATGTTTTCCAGGTCGGCATCGGGTGTGGCGCCTCCGGCCGCATCGATGGCGTCGCAGATAAGCTGCCCTTTTTGTATTGTCACTATTCCCGGCTTATTGACGCAGCCGATGATATATATTTTAATTATGGGCTCCTTTAAGGGATCCTTCAAGGGCTCTGTTAAAGATCCTGTCATATCGGCACATGTTACGCCAGGCTCTTCCGAAGCAACTGTCGAAGCATTTGCTTCTGCATATCCTGCCGCATGTCCTGTCCCGGCATATCCCGTGCCTACATATCCGGTCCCGTCATCCCCGCCTTCGAAGATGATCATGTTATTGTCCCGGCTGAGCGTATATCCGGCAAAACCGAGCGCAAGAATTGCGGCAGTTATCACCGCTGCCGCTACCCATCTGTTTATATTCAACTCATGTCCCGAGAGATTGATTTTCATAAGATAAACCGCCTATATTTTACCAATTATACTCATAATTGTAAATAGGCGGTTTCAAATCATGCGGTTTTATCGGCGGCGCTGGCGTTCTTCTTGGCCAATGCGGCATTCTGCGCCATTTCCTCAACTGATTTGATCTTAACTCGAGCCGCTCCGAGGTAGCCTTCGCGGGTCCTCACTGTATTGCCTGATGAAAGCCTTTTGCGGGCTTCTTTTATTGCCTCGGCATATTGCGGCAGCCATCGGGCTTCAGCTACCAGCATCTCGTCAGTCATCTGCCATATCTCCGGCGGATTGCAGACGGCGCCGACCAAAGGATCCATCATCATGGCCTGTCTCAGCAATTTATCATCGCCATGGACCGCGGCCTCAACAGCCAGCCGCTGCACACTTATACTCGCATTGCAAACCGCGGCGCAGCCCAGCGGCAGGTCGCCCACCCTGGGGATGTTGATACCGTTGTAATCCACATATCCCGGCACCTCTACGACCGCGTCATCCGGCAGGTTTGTGATGGTTCCATTATTGACGACGTTGAAATGGCCGCGATAAAGGCGTCCGGTCTCGAGTCCCTCCAATATATATGAACCGTGCTCGGGGCTTCTATTTTCGGGAATATATTGCTTTGGCGGCTCCTTCATCCAATTCGGGAAATCCACTTCGAACCAGTTGCGTCCCTCGATACATACCCTCAAATACCCGCCTGTCTCCCCATAACTCCAACGGCTGAGGTCAATCCAGTCTTTGATCTCATCAGGGCGCTTCCTGTACCAAGGTATATATTCGCTGAGATGGCCGTTGGATTCGGTGCTATAGTAACCGAACCGCCGCAGCATGTCGATGCGCACCTTCTCCGTCTTGCTGTATTGCGGATGTTTCTCGAAAGCCTCAAGGAGTCTGCCGGTCATATCTTCGCCTTTATGGCTGACCTTGATATACCATGTCTGATGGTTGATACCGGCGCATATTATGTCGACTTCCTCCTGCTTCAAACCAAGGACGTCGGCTATCTGTTTATGGCCTCCCTGCACTCCATGGCACAATCCGACGGTGTTGACGCCTCCATACTTATTGCATGCCCAAGTGACCATGGCATTAGGATTGGCATAATTCAGCAAAAGGGCGCCGGGCTGGCAAACCTCGCGGATATCCTTGCAGAATTCCAGCATTGCGGCAATGCCGCGCTGCCCATACATTATCCCGCCTGCGCATAAGGTGTCGCCCACGCACTGATCCACGCCGTATTTAAGCGGAATCTCTATATCGGGTATAAAGGCTTCAAGTTTGCCTATCCTGACTGTGTTGAATACGTATTTGGCGCCCCTGAAAGCTTCTCTGCGGTCGAGAGTGGAACGAATCCTGATTTTCAGGCCATTTTCCACGATATCCCGCTGGCACAGACGCGTAACCATGTCCAGATTGCGTTCATCGATATCGGTAAACGCCACCTCGATATCGCGGAATTCCGGAACCGTAAGCACGTCCGAAAGCAGCTTGCGGGTAAATCCTATGCTCCCTGCGCCGATAAATGCAACTTTGAATGACATAAATCCTCCCCCAATTCATCATACGCGTTTCGTCATGCGCGTTTTGTTATGTGCATTATGCCATGCCGGTTTGGTTATGCCCGGA
>CAZCKQ010000167.1:0-4539 GCA_964499315.1 uncultured Eubacteriales bacterium
ACATTCACATTGTCGCCATACCTTACATCTTCGCTTTTCATTTGGCTTTTGACCATATCGACATAGACTTTGATCACGTCGCTCAACCCTTCCCAATCAGGGCTGACGGCTGCTGCTATATCCGGAAGTATCACAAATCCCGAAGGCCTGACCACAAAGCCGAATTTATCATAGACTTCGTCGGCCTTATTGAGGTCGATCGAAAGGTATCTGTCGGGCAGAAGCACGGGAACGGAAAGAAACGCGGTCCTTTCCCTGGTAACGGCATTGATGTCAAAAAGCGGAGTGCTCCGTATAAGCAATGACAGCGCGGTCACGCTCTGCTTTTTCTCATAGTTGTTCTCAGTATTTATGATAAGTTTGCATTTATCGATTATTTCAAGCAACGCGTCGGGGTTGCCTTCTTTTGCTGATTCATCTACATTCAGCTGTATTTCCATTCTTTTTTTATAGCTTCCGCTCAGATACGGGAGTTGGGAATCATGGAATTGCTGCCAGTCCTTGTTAAACTGTTCTATGTACTTCCTGAAGTTTCTTGCTTCGACCTCCAGATAGCGGTCTATCGCAGGTCTGGAAGATAAAATGGCGATCGATGCGACGACTGCCGCCAGCACAAGGACAGCCGCCAAAATAATTAAAAGGAGCTTTTTATTGATCTTTTTATTCAAACTAAACCTCCAACCTTACCATGCAAAGGATTTTTACGTATTATCTCCATTATCATATCCTCGATGTCCTCCCGGCCTGTCTGCCTCTGCAGCTGGCTTAATGTGCCCACGGCCCTGACCGCGCCCCTGTCAAGCACAGCTATTCTGTCGCAAAGCTTCTTCATTTCATCGGCATAATGGCTTGCAAATACGATGGTCCTTCCGGATTGCTTCAGTTCCTTTATCGCATCGAGGATATACATCCGCGACTGCATATCCACGCCGACCATGGGTTCGTCCATCACAAGTATATCCGGATGGTGGAGCAGCGCCACCGCTATATTCAGACGCCTCTTCATGCCTCCCGAATACCTGTCGACCCTTTCCCTGGCCTTCTCGGCCAACCCCGCTATGGATAATGCCTCATCTACTCTGTCTTTCTTCAACCGGCCGTCCAGTCCGTAGATGCCCGCCCAGAACCTCAGATTGTCCAATCCGGTAAGGCCGGGATACAGGGCTATATCCTGCGGAACATACCCTATTTGCTTCTTTACCTTGCCGGCATGCTGCCTGATACTATACCCATTGATAATTATGTCACCGGAGGTGGGCTTTATTACTGAAGTCAATATTGAGATAAATGTCGATTTGCCGGCGCCGTTCGGACCAACAAGCCCGAATATCTCCCCTTTGCGGATCTTAAAACTCAGATTGTCGAGAACCGTAGCGCTGCCATATTTTTTTGACAGCCCAACAACATCAATAATATCAATCAAATAAATTCGCCTCGCTCAATATGAAAATATTATAACATATATTAGAAAAACAGCGGCTTAATGAAACCAGAAAATCAGGAAG
Source organism: uncultured Eubacteriales bacterium (assembly GCA_964499315.1). GTDB lineage: Bacteria > Bacillota > Clostridia > Acetivibrionales > CAYWGM01 > CAYWGM01. Next base: position 1,506 of record CAZCKQ010000167.1, read on the forward strand.
ATAATAATAGCCAATGCAGATACGGTGAGCGTTATACCTATGATAAGCGGAAGTCTGCTCTTCCTTTCATGCGTTTCATGGCTTTCCCTGATGCATTTGTTAATAATATCCTGCGCCTCTTTCAGGAGTGTATGGTTATTACGGTTGAACATAGTATATAGTTTGTCCATAAAAGCCACAAATATTAGAGCCACAAATATTATTCCCTGCTCCAGATCCTGGCCGCAACTACGGTCATGTCGTCCTGTACCGGAGCGCCGCAAGCCGCAGCATTCTCTTTCGCCTTGCCGATTATGAAATCAGCCAAAGCCTGTGGGTTATTGAGCGGAGATTGCTCCAGCAGCTTATAAAGTACCCTGTCCCCGTCTTCCTTGCCATCTTTTAAGGCATCCATCACGCCGTCGCTCAAAAGTATTATCGCATCGCCGTCTGATACGAATTTATGCACGAGCTCGGTTTCGATATCAGGCATTATGCCTGCCGGAAGGGTTGCAGACCTGATGAGTTCGACCGTGCCGTCTTTTCTTGCAATATACGTAGGCGCGGCGCCGATCTTTGTAAACTCGACTTCGCCTCTGAAAAGGTCGATCACAGCGACATCAAGCGTTGCAAAACTTTCATTTCTCCCTGCCATGAACAACATGGTATTGATAAGGTCTGTCGAAGAATCGAGATCAAATCCCGATTGCATCAGTTCCTGAAGCAGGTCCAATGCAGAACCGCTCTGCGCCGCCGCTTCCCGGCCGCTCCCCATGCCGTCGCTTATGGCGATCACCTGCCTGCCCCCGTTGGTTTTGTAAAATGCATATGAATCCCCCGAAATATTATCCTGCCTGTTGCCTTTAACTGTCCTGGACACGCCTACCAGGACTTTTAAAGGCTCTTCCTCTGTAAATACCGCCCTGCAGAAGCAATCAGCCGCAGCATTGCCGCTGAAGCCCTGGCCCGTATTATCCCGGCAGGCTTCCTCAACTCGTTCCATTCTTCTGCCGATGCAGGAAGATATTGCAGAACCTACATGCCCATTACACACAGGTCGGTTGCCGCCGCACGCCCGATGCTCTACCACAACCCTGTAACCTCTGCCGCCGCGTCCATTACTGCCGCCGCATCCATTACTGCCGACTTCTCCATCTATGAAGACATAGACTGCTTCATATCTGATCCTCCGGGAGTCAAGCTCAGCCTGTATCCTGCGTTCAAGCTCAGCTGACCTTACACCTTCGGACCTGATCTCACCTGCGGCATGCTCCGCTATCCTTGACAGCCAGCCGAACTGCCGTGAAACAAGCCTCATATTGTCACTGGTTTTCTCTTCACGCATGACTCCTGCTTTGAAAATCTCATATGACGAATTGACCGCAGAAGTAAAATCCCTGATCCTTTCACACCGTGCCGCGAAGAAGCCGGGTATGTCGGACCTGTCTATCCTCCCGCTCTTTTCCAGTTTATCTATCATAACCATCACGACATTGTAAGTGCTGCAAAAACTGGCTTCCCAGCAATGCTTCGCCAGACTGCATCCGGAGCACGCCTTTTCGTTAATGCAGTTGAAGAGGTTCCAAAACTCCTTCTTGCGCGGGGGAGGCGTTTCCGCAGAAAGTGATTCGAATATTCCCGACAACTTCTTGTAGAGTCTGGACAGGTCCTGCATTTTGCGGGCAGGTTCCCTCAATCCGAATACGGCTGCGCCCGCGTCATCCATAATCATTGCATCCCCGTCGAACGCCGCCATCCTGCCTTTCAGCGGATACTCCGCAATGAACGGAAGCAGGAATCGTGACGGGATGCATAAGAACAGAGCTATTGCGACAATAATCTCTTTCAGGTAGATAATCGCCTCCAGAGAGCCTGTGAAGGCAAGCGTCAGAAATGTGTTCCCAAGCACAAATCCGAGACCTGATCCGCCTTTGCCGAGCTTACGCATGAATCCTGACAAAAAACCGCAGAAGGCATATGCCCCTGTCGAAAAATCGGGTATGAATTCCGACGGCGCGCTCAGCATGAAACCGGCTGTCACGCCTGCGGCCGCGCCAGCGCCCGGTCCGGCGGAATATCCTGAAATAAGTATTATCATGATATAGAGTATATTTCGCGCTTGAAAACCGAATATCCCAATCCCCGAAAAGACAGACAGCGCGGCAATGACAACGACCGACGCAGCAATGAATCTCTCGCCATGCCTGGCCTGGTCGGTCTGAATGACCTGACTGTTCTGGCCGGTCTGATCCGTCTGATCCGGCCGGTCATACCGGGCTCTGACGTCGGCAATAAATTGCACGGCATTCTTTAAGACAGGCGTTATAGCGACAATTATTATGCTCTGCAGTATTGCCTTAAGGAAATCATACAGAAGAAAACCACCGGTAATGACAGGTATTATCCCAATAACGGCGGATGATGTAAAAACCATCAGCAGCTGCAAGGGCAGATTCACTCGTCCGGCAGCCGGCAAGCCCGCCTTTCGGCATAGAAACGCTAAAAAACTATAAACGGGTATACTTCCGGCTGTCAATGCAAACATCCCGATGTTACCCGTGGTCAGTATCCCCGCAAGCATCGAAAATACTGCTACTGCTTTGATTTTTCGGCTTTTTGATAATACGGCGATATAAAGAGGCAGTCCGAATGGCATGAAGCCGCCCGGTAAGGCCGCGCGCCCGAGCAAGAAAGAGACAATCACGTAGATCAATTTTTCACGGTCAAGTATAGAAACAAGGAAAGGCTTTATAGATCTGAAAGCCCTGAAATTAAAGGTTTTAATGAATGAGATATCAGCTTTTATCATTTGGACCCCCGATTGCATAAATCTCCGCTTTTGTACACCTCAAGCAATAAGATTTTATGCAACGAGGGTTCCGAATTCTGTCGCATTAGGTTACTGGAAATATTTTTTTATTTACAAATTATCCCGCATTCAATCATTTTCAGCATTTCCTTAATCATTTTCGTCGTCGTCATCGTCGTCGTCGTCATCGTCGTCGTCATCATCGTCATCATCGTCGTCGTCGTCATCCGATCCGCCGCGAATGCC
>CAZCKQ010000168.1:0-4537 GCA_964499315.1 uncultured Eubacteriales bacterium
AAGTATATCGAAGATTATGACAGGCCTCTATCGATCGGGCGTATGAAGACTTTCCACGGTAATTTCGGTGTATTGGTGAAGGCCTATGCGTACATTCTCTCGCATGGCGCGTCAGGCTTGCGGATGAATTCCGAAACGGCCGTGCTCAACGCCAATTATCTGATGAAGCTTCTTAAAGAGCGGTATCATCTTGCTTATGACAGGCCTTGCATGCATGAATTCGTCATTTCGGCAAAAAATCAGAATGCATTCGGCGTTACAGCGATGGATATTGCAAAAAGGCTCATAGATCTTGGCATACATCCTCCCACGGTCTACTTTCCTCTTATTGTCAGGGAGTCGATAATGGTGGAACCTACCGAGACAGAGAGCAAAAGCACCCTGGATGCCTTTGCCGCAGCGATGGCGCAGATAGCCGACGAAGCGGCTTCGCAACCGGAGTTGCTGAAACAGGCGCCTCACGATACCCCAGTCAGGCGGCTGGATGAAGTAAAAGCGGCCAGAGAACCGGTATTGGTCTATAAAAATAAGGATTAATGATAGCAGTCGGGATCTGGTCTGCAGCCAGGTCCTTGACGGGCGAATTAAGCGAATATATCCGGCAGGCCGGCATCCAAGCCTTTAAATATAAAGGATTTGGCCGTATCGTCCCTGACGAATTGCTTCATATTCTCTATTCTGTTGTCCTTGAATTGATATACGGATACTTCTTTGTTTCTATAATTCACTATCCAATATTCCTGTACGTCTGAATTCAGATAAAGATCCAATTTCCTTACAAGGTCGTGCCTTACCGAAGATTCCGACATGACTTCGACAACAAGCGCGGGGACGCCCTCATACTTATCCTTGTCGTTCATGTTTTCCGGATCGCATATGACCAGTACATCCGGCTGCACCATATTCATATGCTTCCCGTTCTTAACAATCTTCACGTCGAAAGGCGAGAGGTATGGACGGCACTTTTTGCCCGCGAACCATGAACGAAATATAGTGTAGATATTCCCTATGATACGCTGGTGTGTGGATTTGGGAGAAGCAAGCAGGTACACTTCTCCGTCGATATACTCATACCTTTCGTTGCTTTTCTCGTACATTTCAAGGAATTCTTCAAAGCTCATTCTTTTACCCTGATAGTTATATGCCACTCCGTGTTCGGCAACAATACTTTCGAAATCCCAGTCTTCCAGTTTTGTAATTTTTGCCACCGGCTTTCCGCTCCTTGTAACGATGATGTCTTCTTGCCAGAGCAGCTGCAGGTATTTGCCAAAATTATTTTTAACGTCGGTTGCGCTTATGATCATATCACCACTCCTTACCTAATATATTAGCCATCAATATTGTAGCACAAATAAAATTATTAGTCAAAATATCGGCTAAAATTTCAGCTGATATTTTTGGTTCGCCGACCCTGCCATTTCATCTTGACTCTGTCAGGCGCGATATGTATGATTTAAATTGAAAGGCGTCATCAATTTGAAAACAGGAGGTTTGAAGATTCATGAACCGCGAGACTGGTAATTTGTCAATCAATACTGAGAATATCATGCCGATAATTAAAAAGTGGCTGTATTCCGATCAGGATATCTTTGTGCGCGAACTGGTTTCGAATGCAAGCGACGCTATCACCAAGTTCAGGAAGCTGGCTGATATGGGCGAGGCGGAGGCAGCTGATGACGAGAAGTATTTTGTTAAGGTGATAGTGAACGCCGACGACAAGACCATCAGCTTCATTGACAACGGCATCGGCATGACCGGAGACGAGGTGCGCAGGTATATAAACCAGATAGCGTTTTCAGGCGCACAGGATTTTATAGATAAATATAAGGATAAGATCGATGAAAAGGGCCAGATCATCGGACATTTCGGGCTTGGATTCTATTCCGCGTTCATGGTGTCGGAAAAGATCACAATAGATACTTTGTCATATCTTCCCGGTGCGCAGGCCGTAAAATGGACAAGCAAGGGAGGCACCGAATATGAGATGGAGGAGTCGGACAGGAAACAAAGAGGGACTGCCATCACACTGCACGTATCGCAGGACGGCCTGGAATTTGTAGAAGAATTCAAGATGAGGGGGATACTGCTCAAATACTGTAACTTTCTTCCGTATGAGATCTACCTTGAGGACGCGTCTAATGAGGCGCGCAAGGAGAAGGAAGGCAAAAAGGGCGATGACAGCGGCGCTGATAAACCCATAAACGATACGCATCCGCTGTGGCTGAAAAACCCCAAGGATTGCACCGACCAAGAGTATAAGGATTTTTACAGGAATGTATTTTTGGACTTCAACGACCCGTTGTTCTGGATACATCTGAACATGGACTATCCTTTCAACCTCAAGGGCATCCTGTATTTCCCGAAGCTGAGGCATGAGTTCGAGACGGTGGAAGGACAGATAAAACTGTACTACAACCAAATTTTTGTCGCCGATAACATAAAGGAAGTCATCCCTGAGTTCCTGATGCTGCTCAAAGGGACGATCGATTGCCCCGACCTGCCGCTCAACGTATCGAGGAGCTTCCTGCAGAACGACGCCAATGTGGCTAAGCTGTCGGCGCATATCACGAAGAAGGTCGCCGATAAGCTGACGTCGTTATACGAAAGCGAGAGGGACAATTACAACAAGTACTGGGATGATATAAACCCGTTCGTCAAATACGGCTGTATGAAGGAATCAAAGTTCTACGACAAGGTCAAGGACATCGTCATATACAAGCTGCTTGACGGCAGCTACGTGACGCTCAGGGAGTATCTTGACAAGACGGGGGACAAGCATAAGGACAAGGTGTATTATGTGACTGACCAGAAGCAGCAGGCGCAGTATATCAGGATATTCAAGGAGCACGGGATGGAGGCCATCATACTGCCTTCGCTGATCGATACGCATTTCATACAGTTCCTTGAATACAAAGAAAGCGGGATAAAGTTCAGCCGGATCGATTCGGACATCTCGGACAGCCTGAAGCAAAAGGGAGGCGACGACGGCGACGCTAAAAAAGATGAAGCAGACGCCGCATCGCTCGAAAGCGTATTTAAGGAAGCCGTCGGAGACGACAAGCTCGTGGTAAAGGCGGAGAATCTGAAGAGTACGTCGCTTCCGGCGATAATCATACTATCGGAGCATTCGCGCAGGATGAAGGACATGAGCAGGTTCTTCGGGGGTATGGAAGGCAATGCGCCGTTCCCCGAAGAGAAGACGCTGGTGCTCAACAGCAGCAACGAGCTGATAAAAAGGCTGGTCAGGCTCAACGGAATGAAGGATAGAAAAGATGAAGTAATGATGATGTGCTCGCACGTGTATGACCTCGCGCTGATGAGTCAGCGCCAGCTCGAACCTGACGCAATGATGAGGTTCATAGACAGAAGCAATATGATATTGTCAAAACTTGCAGAAGAGGCGGAAATAAGCTAATGTCGGTCAGAAGGATATTCGTCGAAAAGAAAAAAGGGTATGATGTAGAATCTCAGTCATTGTACCGCGATCTGAAGGAATACCTTGGAATCAGCGGGCTTGAGACGGTGAGGGTCGTCAACAGGTATGACGTGGACGGGCTGAATGACGAGGCATACGAGAGGTCGCTGCACACCATATTCTCCGAGCCGCCCGTCGATAATGTATATGAAGAGACGATGAGCGTCGGAGCGGACGAGACTGTATTCGCGATCGAATATCTGCCTGGACAATACGACCAGAGGGCCGATTCAGCTTCGCAATGCATCCAGATCCTCACATGCGGCGAGAGGCCCGATGTGCGTGTAGCCAAACTTATCATACTAAAGGGTAAGATTACCGATGATGAGCTGTCAAATATCAAAAGTTATTGCATCAATCCGGTAGACAGCAGAGAGGCTGGGTTCGAAAAGCCGGCCAGCCTGAAGATGGATGCGGTGAATCCTCCCGATGTGCAGGTCGTATCGGGGTTTATACGGATGGATGATGACAGGCTGGAGAGATTGGCTTCGGATATGGGGTTTGCCATGCCGATTGAAGACCTGCGCTTCTGCAGAGAACATTTCGCTTCGGTTGAACACAGGGACCCGACCGTCACCGAGCTCAGGGTGATAGACACGTACTGGTCGGACCACTGCAGGCATACGACGTTCCTTTCAAAGATAGAAAACGTGGAATTTGACGAAGGATATTTCCGTCCGCTCTTTGACGATGCTTACGGCAGATATATTTCGGCAAGGCAAAAATTATATGCAAATGTGAATGAAGGCAAAACAAAAGATATGTCGCTCATGGACATGGCGACCATTGCCGCCAAGGTCCTCCGCAAGGAGGGCAAACTCAACGATCTGGATACTTCGGATGAGATCAATGCCTGCAGCATCAAGGTCGATGCCGATATCAACGGCCGGAGCGAAGAATGGCTGGTCATGTTCAAACATGAGACGCATAACCATCCCACTGAGATAGAACCGTTCGGCGGGGCTGCAACATGCCTCGCGGGCGCGATATGGGACCCGTTGTCCGGTCCGGCGTCTGTCTAGCAGGCCTTGCGTGTGCCGGGAAGGGGCGGCCCGCGTGCAG
>CAZCKQ010000169.1:0-1699 GCA_964499315.1 uncultured Eubacteriales bacterium
CTGCCTTTTGTTCATATACCGGCGAAGCACTGGACAAAAAGACCCCCCTTCTGCGTTCGATGGAAGCCCTCTCGCATCAAGCCATGCGCATACTCAGACTCTTTGGCAATACCAATGCTTCTAAAGTAATTACGACAGTCGGACCCGAACAGGAGTATTTTCTAATAGACAAAGAGAAGTATGACAAGCGAAAGGATCTTATATTTGCCGGAAGGACCCTCTTTGGAGCCAAACCTCCGAAGGGGCAGGAAATGGAAGACCATTATTACATTTCCATAAAAGAACGCATCAGCGTTATAATGAATGAAATAGATGAGGAATTGTGGAAGCTCGGGGTTTCAGCCAAGACCAAACATAATGAAGCAGCTCCAGCGCAGCATGAATTGGCGCCCATATTCAATACCGCGAATATCGCTACCGACCACAACCAATTGATAATGGACGTCATGATTAAGGTAGCGCGCAGGCACAGTCTCGTATGCTTGCTTCATGAGAAGCCCTTTGCGGGAATAAACGGTTCAGGCAAACATATCAACTGGTCGATGGCCACCAATGACGGCCAGAACCTTCTCGATCCGGGCCGTACACCACATGAGAACGCGCAGTTCCTGATCTTCCTGTGCGCTGTTTTAAAGGCCGTCGATGATTATGCCGATCTGCTGAGGGCTTCTATCGCAAACCCCGGCAACGACCACAGGCTGGGGGGAAATGAGGCGCCTCCCGCCATCGTCTCGGTATTCCTTGGCGAACAGCTTACCGATATCCTTTCGCAATTTGAGAACGGCAGCGTCAAGTCATCAAAGTCCGACGGTGAATTGAGGATAGGCGTCTCCACATTGCCTGCTCTTCCAAAAGACGTGACCGACAGAAACAGGACTTCTCCATTCGCTTTTACCGGAAACAAGTTCGAATTCAGGATGGTAGGTTCTTCGTCCTCGATTGCAAAGCCTGTTTATGTATTGAATACGATCGTCGCGGATTCTCTCTGCGCGATAGCCGACAGACTGGATAAAGCAGTCGATTTCAATTCCGAGGTGCAAATAATCCTGAAAGAGATCATCGTCAATCATAAAAGGATTGTCTTCAATGGTAATAATTATTCTGAAGAATGGGTCAAAGAGGCCGAACGAAGAGGCCTTCCCAACGCCATGACCACTGTTGATGCCGTCAGGGCGCTTATCGCCGGTAAAAACCTGAAACTGATGGAAAAGCACAATGTCCTGAGTAAGGCCGAAATGGAATCACGCTATGAGATAGCGCTCGAGAACTATATAAAGACAATAAATATCGAAGCCCTGACAATGGTCACTATGTCAAGGAGAGAGATATTACCGGCAGCAATCAAATATTCAGGCAAGCTTGCCGACTCCATAAACTCGATTAAAGCGGCATGTTCGGATTCCGACATAAGTACGCACGAATCAACGCTCAAGGAGCTATGCAATACCATTGCGGCATTCAAGACCAAGCTGACCGCATTGGAAGATGCGCTCGATGAATCGCACCGGCATCATGCGGATGCAGATACTTACAAACACGCATGTTTTATCAGGGACAACGTCTATTCGGCAATGAATGAACTGAGAATTGAGGGCGACAGGCTTGAAACAATGGTTGACGAAGATCTGTGGCCGTTCCCGGTATATGGCGACATGCTCTTCAACGTCTGAATGGGAGAGCAATAAGCGTCGGATAGCAG
>CAZCKQ010000169.1:1799-4391 GCA_964499315.1 uncultured Eubacteriales bacterium
ATGGCGACATGCTCTTCAACGTCTGAATGGGAGAGCAATAAGCGTCGGATAGCAGCGTCAAGCGGCGCGTTCTGCTGTGCTCATTTATACACATAAACTCCGCGCATCGACGCTTGCTTTCCTTGCTCTCCTCGCTTCTTGCAGCTAGTCTGAGAAAGGCGGTTTAAGCGGGTTGCCGTCTGTGATGGAGAATATCTTCCATGACCCGCCGGATTTCTTTAATGTGGCGACAAGCGGAAGCGTCGTATTCACGCCTTCCTCCAGAGAAAAGGTCTGATAATAGCTGATGGTTGAGATATCCTTAACGGAGTTGTCCTCTTTTACAATCTTTTCAAGCTTCGCTGTTTTAAGCAGATCTTTGAAATATGACACACTTTCAGGAGTGAGGTCGGCCTTCGTGAGCTTATCGACGCCAAATGGCCGAAGAATAGATAATTCAATGGTAAAACTATCGTCCAGAAGGTTCATGGCCTTGCTGTAATTGTCCATTGAAGAGCAGTATGAGTAAAATAGCTTTAAGGTCTTGACCTGGGCCGTATCTGCAGGGGTCGGGGTCGGGGCCGGCGACGGTTTTGCGTTGTCTTCCATGATAGAACCGTCCTCATTGATGAATACATTCCTCGTTACGTCGTATATGACGTCCTTTCCGACAGGCTTTGTCCCTTCGCCTGATCCGGATGCAGGCCAGGATTCCCGGCGCAGAATGATTGCAGTATCCGAAAACCATGATTTCACGGTATAATCGTAGACGAGTTGCGTGTCAAGATCATTACCGATACGCTCACCGTCGGTATTCCGGCTGTCTTTTATGATTAACTCATCGGCCTCCATGTCCAGGATCTGAACCAGCGAGTTCTCCTGATGCTCACTGCTTACGGAACTGTCCTTATAACTGAATGCCATTAATGTCGAATTCTTATTGAACAAAATATCCGAGAAATCCCCAATCCCGGCAAGTATCCTGTTTAGCCGGCTATCTCTCAAGTCATAACTGTAAATCGCGGTTTCCACACAATTATCGTTATATGGCCTGCCTTCAATAGTTATATAGGCTTTAGCCATCTCACGGTTCAGGTCTATTGCCCTCACGCCATAACCTCGGGAAGCCGATGAGACAGATCGCTTTTGGAGCAACGCTTCTATTTCCGGCATTTCCGAACTGCCGATATCCTTTTTGACACTCCTGCCGTCCACATAATACTCGAGTCTGAGAAATGTTTCATTTGATTTGTTTTCAAATAATATTGCCTTTAAATCATACTCTACGGAATTATTATTTATTTTAACCGGAATTTCTACCGGCGTTTCTACCGTTGTTTCGTCGGTATCGCCTTCGCTGACGGTATTTTCAATTGTATCTTCCGCCGTTGATGAGGGCTCGTCAGCAGAAGTGAAGACGCCTATCTTGGTAAATAATATGGAAAGGCCGACAAGAAAAGCAAGCACCAGAATCAATGATATCGCAACAAACCATTTTTTTGACATAGCGCACCCTCCTGTCTATAAATAAATTCTAATGTAATTAATAATTCTTATCAAGCGCATATCGGATAGGTTTCACCAAAATGCACCGCAGGACGTATCCGGCTTGTTTAAAAGATTTCCGTCTGCTATAATTAGGCAAATGAATATGATGGGTATCCTCCTATGAAATATATAGTAATATTATGCGACGGCATGGCCGATTATGCGGTACCTGAGCTGGAAGGCAAGACGCCTCTTCAATATGCAACAAAGCCATATATGGATTACATCGCGCAATTCGGGACAATAGGGATCGTAAGGACCATACCCGAAGGTTTCCCGCAGCCCGGCAGTGACATAGCAAACCTTACCGTTCTGGGATATGACAGACGCTATTACTCGGGGCGTTCGTCCCTTGAAGCCATTGGAATGGGTATAGAGCTCGATGAAAAAGACGTCTGCTTCAGGTGCAACCTTGTGACTTTATCCGGATCCGGCGACTATGAACAAAGGATTATGGCTGATTACAGCTCAGATGAGATAACTACCGCGGAATCGACTCCTTTGATAAAACAAATCAACGAAATCTTCGGCGGCAAAGACATCAGGTTTTATCCGGGCATAAGCTATAGGCACTGCATGGTCTGGAGCGGCGCTGAGACCGGTATTAACCTGACTCCGCCCCACGACATACTAAATAAGCAAATCGGGCCTTATCTGCCTTCAGGGCCGAATAGCGGGCATCTGAAAGACATGATGCTCAAAAGCGCCGATATCCTTTCAGACCATCCTGTAAACAGAGCCCGCATCGGAAATGGTTTGAAGCCGGCAAACTCCATCTGGTTCTGGGGTGAAGGCAAGAAGCCCTCGCTGCCTGACTTTTTCAGTAAAAATGGGCTCAAAGGTTCTGTCATATCCGCAGTTGACCTAATAAAAGGAATAGGCGTCTGCGCAGGGCTCAGACCCGTTGCTGTAGAAGGCGCTACCGGAAACATTCATACAAATTTTGAAGGGAAGGCAATGGCGGCAATTCATGAACTGGAATCAGGGCAGGATTTCGTTTACATTCATATCGAGGCGCCGGATGAATGCGGTCACAGGTATGAAATAAGCAACAAAGTCAAATCG
>CAZCKQ010000170.1:0-4368 GCA_964499315.1 uncultured Eubacteriales bacterium
CATTGCTGAATTGTTATCCGAATAGAGTCTTTCATATGCGGCATTTAAAGAAGTGACTATCTTTTCATGATTTGCCAGTATTGCACGCTGTCTGATCAATTCTTCCTCTTCTCCGGCTTTTAGTCTTGCCTTGGCGATTTCGTCAATCTGGTAGCGGAGTATATCGATTTTTTGCTCACGCCTTGCCATATCATCATTCAGTTTGGCTAATTCCGAATTGCAGCGTCTGTATTCATCGAGTCTTTCTGCATACTCTTTCTTTATGGAAGCCATTTCAGCCCCCGCAAAAGCATCAAGGAGCGCTATGTGCCCGGATGTCTGCAGGAGCGACTGATTTTCATGTTGACCGTGAACATCTATGATATGTCCGCCTATCTGCTTGAGAAGCGAGACTGTTGCCAGTTTGCCGTTGATCCGGCATATGCTCCTTCCGTTTGAATATACTTCCCTTGAAATGATGATATTCTCATCACTGTCAAACCCATTATCGGCAAGCAGCTTATCTATATGCGCATTTGAAGTAAAAACGGCTTCGATCAGCGCCTTATCTCGTCCCGACCGGATGATATCCCTCGATATCCTTTCGCCCAGCAGCGCGCATATGGAATCAATGATTATGGATTTGCCGGCGCCCGTTTCGCCGGTCAAGACATTGAATCCTTCGCCGAAATTCAGGATGACTTCATCGATGAGAGCGACATTCTTTATCTCAAGGTGTGAAAGCATCTTATCGGAGCACTCCCCGTTTTGTTATCCGACTGAACTTTTCTACGAGTTTTTCCGCGATAATCTCAGCCCTGCAGACTATCATGATGGTATCGTCCCCTGCGATTGTCCCGACTATTTCCGCCCATTTCATCGAATCGACCGCAAAAGCGGCTGCTTGCGCCATACCCGGAAGCGTTCTCACTATGACGATATTATTGGCGTAATCGCTTGAGATGAATGATTCGGAGAATATCTTCAGCAGCTTTTCGGATATATCGCCATCGCTGTGTGAAGTCGATGAATACCTGTATTTCCCGTTTTTCGCGGCTACTTTGATGAGCCGAAGCTCCTTGATATCCCTGGATACAGTGGCCTGCGTCACTTCAATGCCTTCTTCGGCAAGTTTCGCGGCAAGGTCATCCTGTGTTTCCACATCGAATTTGTCTATAATCTCCAATATTTTGGCATGCCTGTTATATTTCATATCGCCTCATCTCTTTCCGATTTCATTCCCGTAATAAATCTTGCGTCTGAATATATTAAAAAAATTATGGGATTGCAATCGGACAAACTGGATTTTTTTGTCAGATCTGGTCACTTGTATATAATCGCCGCCTCTGATTTCATAACCCTTCTGGCCATCGGCCACTATCATTGCCCCGTGCCTGTAATCCTCATCAATTAAGGCCTTTATGGTTTTTGCGCATGAAACGACGATAGACCTTGAATACAGTATGTGAGGGCATACGGGGGTAATAATCATAAGATCGGCGTCGGGTTCAACTATCGGCCCTCCCGCAGACATGGAATATCCCGTAGAACCTGTCGGGCTTGATATGATAAGGCCGTCTCCGGGAAATGTACCCACATATTCTCCGTCAATATATGTTTTTACGTGCAGAATATGAGATAGCGCGCTTCTTGAAATGACAACCTCATTCAATGCGCAGTCGCTGTATATAAGCTCTTCGCCTCTAAAAATCCGGGCTTCAAGCATCATTCTTTCTTCTATCGAATATCGGCCTGACAAAAAATTATCAATAGCAGAGCCGATATCTTCTTTCTCCACCTCTGTAAGGAAGCCGACATTCCCCAGATTTATCCCGAGAACAGGTATATTTTTTTCGTATGAATATCTTGCCGCTTTTAGAAAAGTACCATCTCCGCCAAGACTGATGATAAAATCGGATTCTTGCAGAAAATGCCCCATATCCCGCACTTCCACCTGTAAATCTTCAGGCTGTGGATCACCTGCAGGAATCAGGACTTTAACTTTGTTCCGTAAAAGACGCTCAACAAGCTGTACAATAATTTCATCATACATGCATTTTTCACTGTTTATGATAATTCCTATGTTCAATACTTACCCCCGGTAATTGCTTGTACTGGAAATTATTATATATGAGTTCTTTAACGGCTTCAACTATTGAATGCACATCGAGCCCATATTTCAGAAACAATTGCTGCCTGGTACCCTGACATATGGGCTCGTCGGGAAACCCGAGTACCCGGGCAGGAATTTGAATGCCTTCGATGCTTAAGAGCTCGAGTACTGAACTGCCGAATCCTCCTGTCGCGGTATTGTCCTCTATGGTAATTAAAGCGCGTGTTTTTTTGACTGAATCCATTATCATCCCTGAATCAAAAGGCTTCAAAAACCGCGGATTCATGACTTCCGCACTTATACCCATGGCATCAAGGATATCCGCGGCCTCAAGGGCGTTAAACAGCATGCACCCGGCGGCAATCAGCGTAACATCCTTCCCTTTCCGGACAATCGCTCCCTTTCCGTATGACATCGGGAATTCCGATGCCAGGTCTTTATTCGTTGCTCCTCCCTTCGGATACCTTATCGCGGCAGGCCCATTATTTTCAAACAAGGCTATTTTAAGCATTTCAGCCAATTCGGAAGAATCGGCCGGCGACATTATTGAAATGGACGGTATATGGCGCAGAAAAGAAATATCGTATATGCCGTGATGCGTCTCACCGTCTTCACCGCAATTCCCCGCCCTGTCCAGGGCAAAAACGACATGAAGCCGTTGTATGGCGACGTCATGTATTATCTGATCATATGCCCTCTGTATGAATGTGGAATATACAGCCACGACGGGTTTCAATCCGTTTGACGCCATCCCCGCCGCAAGCGTGACTGCATGCTGCTCCGCTATGCCCACATCATAACACCTGCTTGGAAAAGTTTTGGAACAGGGCATCAATCCCTAACTGTGAGACATCGTGGCCGTGATTGCGGTTTTGGTGCCGTCCTTGCGGCCAAGTTCTACAAGATGCATCCCGAATTCATCGGACAAGCTCGGAACGTTATTGGTTTTCAGATCACCGGTTTCAATCTGGAAAGGCGATATTCCATGAAACTCGTCAGGTTTGGCTTCTGCATGGGGATATCCCTTGCCTTTTTTTGTGCAGATATGTATGAGGACCGGTCCTTTCATGTATCGCGCCCTTGAGAGCACTTTCAGCAGTTCGTTGATGTCATGGCCGTCAATCGGCCCTAGGTATTCGAATCCCAGCTCCTCAAATATCATGCCGGGAATAATGAGAAATTTTATCGAGCCTTTTGCCCTGTTAAGAAGTATTGATGCTTTTTTGCCTATATACGGGATATTTCCGAGAAAAATATCCAAATCCTTTTTGACCTTGTAATATATAGGCTGAGTGCGTATCCTGCTCAGGTATTTCGATATGCCTCCGACATTTTTCGCGATCGACATGCCGTTGTCATTTAAAATGACTATCAGCTTCGTTTTTGAATGACCGGCATCGTTCAGGGCTTCATATGTCAGACCGCCGGTCAGCGCCCCGTCGCCGACGACGGCAATTACCTGATAGTCGTCTTTATTCAGGTCGCGCGCCCTGGCTATTCCCAGGGCGGCGGAAACCGCAGTGCTGCTGTGGCCTGTCCCAAAACAGTCGTGCCGGCTCTCGCTGATCTTGGGAAATCCGGAAAGGCCGTCATATTTCCTCAGGGTTTCAAACCTCGTTTTTCTGCCTGTAATGATCTTATGCACATATGACTGGTGTCCGACGTCCCACACGATCCGGTCTTCGGGTGTGGTGAATATCTTATGCAGCGCCAGTGTAAGCTCCACTATCCCAAGATTTGACGCCAGATGGCCTCCCGTATTCGATATATTTTCGATCAGGAAACTCCTGATTTCAGAAGCAAGGGTTCTCAATTCATGAACATTCAGTTTTTTTATATCATCTGGCGAGTTGATCCCATCGATGATATTCATTTAAGCATCGCCGCCTTTTCACTTTTTCCTGCCGGCCTTATCGCCGGTTCTGGATTTTTTGAAGAAAAACTGCAGGATTATACCGCACCTGTATATGATATGGTTGCTATTCTTTATCGCGATATTCTTGCCTACCGCCTTGCCGCCGACAGTCAGCGCCGCGACAATACCGGTCATCACAAGTTCTATCATTATCGAATCAGAATCCGATGAGATGCCCTGCAATATCCTGATCGCAATATATGCGCTTGCAACGCCGCTTACTATACCGCAGATATCGCCGATGACGTCGTTGCAGAAATTGTATACCTTGTCGGCGTTTCTTATGAGCCAGATGGACCTTTTGGCAGCATAAAGCCTCCTTGAAGCCATGGCATGAAACGGCGCCTCGTCTGCCGCCGTC
>CAZCKQ010000171.1:0-4362 GCA_964499315.1 uncultured Eubacteriales bacterium
GAGGCCATCGGCTGGGCATGGGAATTTGTAACCGACGTCCTGCAACTGCCTCAGGACAAACTCTGGGTGACCGTTTATCTGGAAGATGACGAGGCATATGATATATGGAAGAAAATAGGATTTCCGGAAAGCAGGATCGTAAAGCTCGGAAAGAAGGATAATTTCTGGGAACATGGAGTGGGACCGTGCGGCCCCAGTTCTGAGATACATTTGGACAGAGGCGAGGCATACGGGTGCGGCAAGCCGGATTGCAAACCGGGCTGCGACTGCGATAGGTTCATAGAGTTCTGGAATCTTGTGTTCACGCAATTCAACAGAGACGAAAACGGCAATTACACCCTGCTGCAAAAGAAGAACATCGACACGGGCATGGGGCTCGAGAGGCTTGCCTGCGTCGTCCAGCAAGTCGACTCGATATTTGACGTTGATACCATAAAAAATATTATCAAGCACATATGCAGGATTTCCGGCGTCGAATACGGCGGTGATAGTGGCCATAGCGGCCGTGACGGTGATAGTGGCCATAGCGGCCATAGCGGTCGTGACGGCGGACGTGACGGTCGTGACGGCCAAGGCGGCTATGGGAAATCCGACACTTCGGTGAGGATCATCGCCGATCACATGCGCGGCGCCGTAATGATGGCCGCGGAAGGCATACTGCCTTCCAACGAGGGGCGGGGGTATATTCTCAGGAGGCTGCTGCGCCGGGCGGCGCGGCACGGGAAGCTGATAGGCATGGACAGGCCGTTCCTCTGTGAGATAGCTGACACCGCCATCAAAGAATCTTCAGGCGCGTATCCCGAACTCGATGAAAAAAGCCAGAGCATCCTCAGGATCATATCGGCTGAAGAGGAACGATTCAATAAGACGATCGACATGGGGCTCGGAATATTGAACGAATATATTTCAGGCGCAAAAATGAAGAAGGAGCCGATAATATCGGGAGACGAGGCCTTCAAGCTGCACGACACGTACGGGTTCCCACTCGACCTGACAAGGGAGATAGCGTTGGAGAATGGCCTGGCTGTTGACGAAGAAGGCTTCAAGGCCGAAATGCAAAAGCAGCGGGACAGGGCGAGGGAAGCCGCCAAAGCAAAGGATGCTTCGGCATGGAGCCGGTCGGACGGCAGCCTTGTCGGCGGGATGCCCACGGAATTCACCGGATACGGGCAGACTGAATCGGAGGCCGTCATCATGCTGATACTGAAAGACGGCGAACCTGCCACAAGCGCCGAGGAAGGGCAGGCGGTAACGCTCTTGCTCGATAAAACGCCTTTCTACGGCGAAAGCGGCGGACAGGTCGGGGATACGGGTACGATCACCGCAGCCGGAGGAGTTGTTCGGATCGACGGATGCAAGAAAACCGCTGACGGCAAATTCCTGCACACAGGCGTTGTCGAAAATGGCTCTATCGAGCAGGGTGAATCGGCAATAGCTGCAATAGATGTGAAAAGAAGGCTTGCCATCGCGCGCAACCACACGGCTACGCATCTGCTGCAGAAGGCATTGCGCAGCATATTGGGACAGCATATCGCGCAATCCGGTTCACTCGTTGAACCTGACAGGCTGAGATTTGATTTTACTCATACTTCGCCCGTCACATTAGAAGAAATCGCGCGTATAGAGGATGAGGTGAACGGTAGGATACTTGACGGTATACGGGTCGATGTCAATGAGATGCCGGTCGCAAAGGCGAAGGAATTGGGCGCGACAGCGCTCTTCGGCGAGAAATACGGTGATGTCGTCAGGGTCGTGAAGATAGGGGAATACAGCATGGAGCTGTGCGGCGGGACTCATGTTGAGTCTACTTCGGCTGCCGGACTTTTCAAGATAACGGCGGAAGGAGGCGTCGCGGCCGGCATTCGCCGAATAGAGGCAGTGACAGGTTCCGGGGCGCTGGATTACCTCAAGGGCAAGGTCAGACTGCTCGAGTCGGCAGCGTCGCTCCTCAAGACGTCACCTGCGGATATTGAAAAGAAGATCGAATCGCTCAACCTGCGTCTGAAGGAATCGGATAATGAAATCAAGCAGTTGAAAGGCAGAATAGCCTCATTCATGATAGACGGCATCGTCGCAGCAGCGCCGGTCATTAAAGGCGTTAAGCTCGTCAAGGCGAGATTCGACGAGTTCGACGGCGATTCGCTGCGGGAAGTGGCCGACAGGGTCAAGGCAAAGATAGGGAGCGGGAGTGGTAGCGGGGGCAGGAGCGAGAGTGGTTACGGGAGCGGCATTGTCGTGCTCGCAACATCATATGGCTCGAAGGCCAGCTTTATCGTCGCCGTGACAGGCGATCTGACAGCGAGAGGCGTCAACGCGGGCAAGATCGTGGGCGAAGTGGCGCGAGCTGCGGGCGGCGGAGGCGGCGGCAGGCCCGACATGGCCCAGGCAGGCGCAAAGGACGTTTCAAAGATCGATCAGGCGCTTGCTATCACCGACAAAATCGTCGAGGCGATGCTATAAGTTATAAGTCCAGTAAGCGTAGATAAGCAATAGAGATAATAGATAGATATGAGAAGAAAGGCGGTATCAGTATGGCTACCGAAAGGGATTGCATATTTTGCAGGATCATCAAGGGAGAGCTCCCTTCGCAAAAAGTATATGAAGATGATAAAGTACTTGCTTTCAAAGACATAAAGCCAGTTGCTCCCGTCCATGTCCTTATTGTCTCCAAGGAGCATATAAAGAGCGTGATGGATCTGGATGCCTCAAATGCGGGTGTGCTGGCGGACATCCACCTCGCGGCCAAAGAGATTGCCAGGATGCTGGACATCACCGATGACGGCTTCAGGTTGATCAACAACTGCGGAGCCGGCGCCGGCCAGACCGTGCCGCACCTCCATTACCACCTTATCGGCGGAAGGCGTCTTGGCGCCAAGATAGTGTAGCGTTTATCTTTTTCGCTTCTTATTCTTTAGAAAATCATACATGTCAGCCATATCCTTGAATCCAAGCTGCAGTGCGTGTTGCCTTGCTGTTCCGGGTAGTATGGGCGTTCCGTCGCCTATATCGCAATTGTCGCCATGATCATGTATATATGTCTGCAGGAAATTGCCGTTTATATCTGTGCCATTCCATTTTTTTGCGTTGATCTGATGTAAGCCGTGCCGTATTGCTATTGATTTGATATCGCCTGTTGTAAACCGGTATGGCATTCGGCTATTACCTCCATCACTATATTTATGTCATTGCATTTGGCTATCCTGCGCAGATATGGGTAGTGTCCCTTTCTATTCTCAATCTGCCTGAAGAAATCCATCCGCTTAAGGTAATCAGAGGCATAGTCCATGACATTTTCAGCAAGATCCCTGAGGGCTTCGGGCAGTGTCAGACCGTCCCCATGGATCAGCAATTCATTGATGGATATGGTATAACCGTTGCCTTCTTCGTCTTTCTCAATTATGGTGTTGAATTTGTAAGCGCTGTCGAGGATTTCCTCAAATAAATCGGTTGATATTATCGAAACCCTCTTTTCCTTGCTGCTCTTGAAATTTCTTGTTATTGTTTCGTATCCAGCCTCGGCCTCCCTGATTATCTCCGGCAGGTTTTGCTTTGCGGCGCTGATCGACTTCTCCGACAAATAGTCCATGTATGTCCACCCCTATATCCTGTTGGGATTGTTTATTATTACTTACACATGTATAAGCATAATTATAGACCATTATGTCCAATATGTCCATAATAAATATTATATCACACAATTATACACGTTTAGGTGATAATAATCACATTATTATGTATCGCAACTGCTCTGGATATTCTTTGAGAATAATAAACCCGGATCGATAGTGGCATCTACGTATCCATACAAAAGCTCCAGTATCGCTCATAGCCGCATTCTATTATTACGAATGTATTTACGAATGTTAATGGCTCAATATGCCTAAATAATCTTAAAGGGCGGCTTGCAATATCTGTGAGAAGTTTAATAAACCACCCTTCTTTTATCTTTATCTTATCAGGCAATGTCGGTTCCGGTATCATTTCCCCATCTTCCTCCATGCTGAACAAAAACAGTTCTAACGCTTCTTTCGCCATATGCAAAGCTTCTTCCATATTATCGCCTTCTGTAATGCACCCCGGCAAATCCGGGAATGTCACCACATAGCATTTATTATCGCCTGGCTCAAACATCGCCGGAAAAATACATCTATCCATTACTGATTTCCATCCTCCATCATTTTGCGTTCAATCAGTGCGCGTTCACGCTGAATTTCTGCTATCAATTCTTCCTCAGTAGGCAGGTATAGTCTGTACTTTGAGGCGAAAAGGTTCTCTTTGTCAGAAAGCACTGAATATTTCACTATGCTCTCATCTTTGTCCGCGCAGAGAATAATGCCGATGGTCGGATTATCATCGGACTGC
>CAZCKQ010000172.1:0-4355 GCA_964499315.1 uncultured Eubacteriales bacterium
GCACAAGTGACTCTGGATCACTCTGTCTGGGTTCAAATCCTAGTCCCGCAGCCAGACTCCTGCAATAATTCAACAAATTGTTGCAGGGGTCTTTATATTATATAAATATATTGTTTTTTTACTTGGGGGTATAGCAATGCTTAAAAAGGCGTCTGAAATGGAATTGGAAATCAAGCAGAAGATGAGGGGCGGCAGCGGTCAGGTCGAGATATTGCATATCATAAAAAAAGAAGAGTTCAAAGCAAAGGCCAGATTGTTTGCAAGGCTCTCCATAGGGCCCGGCAGTTCGATCGGTCTGCATGAGCATATCGGTGAAGAAGAGGTCTTTTATATCCTCAAGGGCAGAGGTATGGTTGAGGATTCGGGCAAAAAGTACGAAGTCGGAGCAGGCGACGCTATCCTGACCGGCGGCGGCGCTTCGCATTCCATCGCGTGCATCGGAGAAGAGCCGTTGGAATTTCTGGCAGTGATAATATATGCTGAATTAACTGCTTTCGACTAGACTGCTTACGAAATTCAGGGGGATGGAAAAGGACTTCCTGCTTTTTCTGCTTGCTAATATCTTCATTGGAATCGCGCAAAGCGTCGATGGTTCAACTCTGAGCAATTTCCTGAAAGAGAAATTCAATTTCGTCATACTGCAGAGGACCACGCTTGAAATACCGAGGGAATTACCGGGATTTCTTGTCTTTCTGACAGCCGGATTGCTTTATGCCATCGGAGATGTGCGAATGGCGTTTGTCTCCAGTATATTGGCGGCTACGGGGATGTTTTTTCTTGGGATAATTCCGCCTTCTTTCATCCTGATCCTCATGTTCGTGTTCATATACAGCACCGGGCAGCACCTGTTCATGCCCCTTTCGAGTAGCATATCGATGAGCTTCGCCAAAAAGGAGAACCTTGGGCGGAAGCTGGGAAGCATAAGCGCGGCAAATACTGCGGCCCTTGTCTTCGGCAGCGCGGTACTTTTCGTGCTCTTCAGGTTTTTCAAGATCAGTTACACGGTTTCATTCAGCATAGGCGCCGCGGCCTTCCTGCTGTCTGCCGTCATGTTGCTGATGATGTCGCCCGACCGTGCCATCAAGGTCAAAAACAGGTTCATATTCAGGAAAGAATACAAGGTGTTTTACATACTCAGCGCGCTAAACGGCGCAAGGAAGCAGATCTTCCTGACGTTCGCCCCGTGGGTGCTCGTCGATGTCTTCAAGCAGAAGGTCACGGTGATGACGCTGCTCTTCTTCATATCGTCGACGCTTTCAATCTTCGTCAAGCCGGTCTTCGGGTCGCTCATCGACAAGAAAGGTGAGAAGTTCGTGCTTGGCATGGACGCCTTGGGCTTGCTTATAATCTGTCTCGGCTATGCCTTCGCGAAAGACGTCATGCCCGCCGCGTGGGTGGTGGCGACCATCTGCGTCTGCTATGTACTCGACCCGATATTCATGGCGACTGGCATGGCGCGCTCCACATACATCTGGAAGATCGCGGTGCACAAAGACGACGTACTCCCGGTCCTGTCGTCGGGCATCAGCATCGACCATATCTTCTCCATGTTCCTGCCTTTTCTTGGCGGAATACTTTGGACTTCCCTCGGCGCGTACGGATACAAATACATATTCATAATCGGCGCCGTAATAGCATTCGGCAACTTCGTCTCGACAAGATTCATAAGAACCGAGCGGGTAGAATCTGTACAAATAAAAAAGTAGGTCTGACTTTCGACCTACATTTTTATTTTTTTCTTTTCTTTATTTATCCGGGTAAATAAAAGAGAGCCGCCAAATATGGCGAGTATTTCCTATTATAAGTATTTTCCGCGCGGGTGTCAACAGCCGTTTTTTACCGGCGTCTTTACCCGGTGTCTACTCGGTATGTTTACCCGGTGCGTTTACCGTGTGGCAGGCAATGTGTAATTTTATATATCGAATTTGGTAATCAAGAATTTGTTTACTGCTAGAGTGCACAAATTGCAAAAACGTTCATCACCAGGATGAACGTTTTGCCCATCGATTTTCATGGGAATAAATAAATAAAAACGAATATCATGACTTACCTTTCGATACAATACACAGCATACAGCGGAATGCTCTTAATGCTGTTTTCAAAGCCGAAATTCCTGGCCGATACCCGGATGGACCATTCCGGCTTATATTTGGCTACAAAGGCCATGAGGCTTTTTGCTTTGACGTTGTCCGACGATTTTGTCTCGATGGGTATGATATTCCCATCCTTGGCCTGTACGACAAAATCAAGTTCCGCTTTACCGGCCGATTCCCAATAATAAGGAGTGAAACCGTTTGATACCAATGATTGCATCATATAATTCTCGGCCAGTGCGCCCTTGAAACCGTCGAATGCTGGCGGGCCACTAAGTACTATATTTGCGGAAATGTCAAATTTAGAGCAGAGCAGGCCTGTATCCATCATGTACACTTTGAAGGAAGCATTATCTGCGTAAACAGAGAGCGGTAACCTGCCTTCTGTAATTTTTGTGCATTTATTGATGACTCCCGCCGATTTGAGCCATTCGATCGGCAGTTCGTATTCATATGCCCTTGCACCTGTTTTAATCAATTTGTACTGAAATTTATGGTTTGATTTTGCCAGCTGGCTGGGGACGCTGCCCCATACCGCCATAATTTTATTGGTTTCATGAGGCGACGCATACTTGGCCATGTCGGCGATATAGGCGTCATTGAGCGATTTTTGCGCGGCCAGCACGAAGTTGAAATCCCGGGTATCAGCATATTCCGACACAGCCCTTGGCATTCCGCCGACAATTAGATAAGTCTTATACAAATCGAGGGCTGTATCGTGCAAAGAAAGGGGTTTAATATCATCATAAGCCTCACGTATCACTTCACTCAAGGTCCTGTTGCCGGTTGCCCAGAGAAACTCTTCAAAATCTAAAGGATACAGATTCATCATATCGACTTTTCCAACCGGAAACGAGTATTTTTCACGGTTAAGCGCGATGCCCAAGAGGCTTCCTGCGGCAATGATATGGTAATCCGGCTCTTTCTCGTTAAAATACTTCAGTGAGGTCAAAGCCCTTTCACATGCCTGTATTTCATCAAATATTATGAGCGTATCACGCTTGAATATGCTTTGCCCGCTTTTTGCCGAAAGCTCACGTATGATACGGGTTGGATCCATATCGCGTTCAAAGATCGCCGTAACTTCGCCGGAGTCCTCCATACTGAAGTAGACGGTATTCTTATAATGCTCCTTGCCAAAAGTGAGAGCAGTGTATGTCTTGCCGACCTGCCTGGCTCCGTAAAGG
This sequence comes from uncultured Eubacteriales bacterium, assembly GCA_964499315.1. GTDB lineage: Bacteria > Bacillota > Clostridia > Acetivibrionales > CAYWGM01 > CAYWGM01. The sequence goes on from CAZCKQ010000172.1 coordinate 3,281, forward strand.
ATCAAGGGTAACCTTCTCGGGCTCTTTTTCCAATCTATCAATTTTTTAAATATTTTTCGTTCCATATAGTGTAATCACCTTACACATATTATAACCAATTTTAATAATTAATCAACATTAATTTCATGATTTATACTAAAGAAAACTCATATGCTCCGGCAAATGCTTTATTATTAATTCCGCTCCGGACATGCCCATCGCGAACAACGACATTATGATGATCAGGAAAATGGCCCATCCGTCATATTTCATCTTCTCCTGATTATTGTAAAAGTACGACGCGATAATCTCTATGCCGAGAAATATCAGGATCAGAGGCCACAGAGATAGTATCATACTATAATCAAGAAGCGGGAATACAAGGCGGGCGATAAATATTAGCCCGAATGCGACAAGTGTTATTCCTGTCGTGAGGGTGCCGACTCTGCGTCCTTTAAACATCATTCCCACGCTCCCTTTTCCTGCCCGAAATAAGCCTTATGCCGATAACAATACGAAGAATTTATCATTGAAGCAATGAGTAGACTTGACATGATATAAGTTCAATAATACAATAGTTGCTATAGGTCAATGGTTAAAGAATACAGATATGGAAGGAGTGTTGGATAAATGAAAGTATGCTTAGTGAGGTTTCTTTTTTATTAACTGAATACCGGCAGAAGGCTGCCTTTGTGAATGCCTTTTGCAACAACACTTTGGAATAACTATTTATCCTGGATAATAACAGAGTAATTGCAATTAAAAGCACGGTAAAGGTTATCGCGCTTTTTTTATGATTTTTTGGTAGATCCGCAGGAGGTTGTCCACTGCGGATTTTTTATGCATGTAAGGTTATACCGCTTCGGCGTTGTAATAAAAAACAAACGGGAGGTTGATCTCTTATGAAAAACACATTATCAGCAGCCACCATTAACATTTACGGGAGGGTGACTATACTTTAGCCCTCCTGCGAAGACGGGAGGAAATATCTTGGACATTAACAAAATCAGATCTCATTGGTATGCCTGCATTTACGACCAACAGGAAAATCAAACCTATGATGTCGAATTGATGCTGCGGATACTTGGCAGCAAGC